>JAYUJV010000266.1:0-8155 GCA_043764975.1 Saprospirales bacterium | reverse complement strand
TGCACAATGTAATGCCAATCTATCCTTTTTAGATTCAGCGGCTCGCCACAATTTGGACAATATTTTTCGCTAATTTCAGATTTACAATTTCTACAATTCGCCATTTTATTTCACTTTATGATTAGAAATCAAATCTTTTACGCTCGTAAAAGTCATGTTTGGATAGCGTTTGTTATCATTCGAGGTCATTTTTGAACGCGGATCGGCCATGTTACGCATATATTGCATACCTTGCCAAGCTGGATAAAGCTCGGTTTTAGTTTTGTCAAAATACTTTGCAATTTTAATGATAAAACTAAAAAATCCAAGACCACCAGTTCTGATGAGTCGGTACTTTTGCCCCGACACATCGTTCATAACTGCTCGAATTTCGCGCGGACTTATGTAATCGCCAGCGATGTTCAAATATCGAGGTGCATCAGCATCGAGCGCGACAAGAGCTGTGTATTTGGCGGTGTCGGATACTTTTGTAAAGCCTAATTTATGATCAGCATCGCCCCAATAAAGCACCAGTTTTTTATCAAAAATAATCATCGGAATCTCGTTGGTGAGCATATCCATGAAGGCACCGTTGAAAACCGATGTTGATTTTATGGCACTTGCGTCCAAATATTGATGAAATTTGCGACGTAAATCCAAATTTCGATTTTCGCCATCATTGAATCTAGTAAAATCCAAAGAATAATCCGACGGAATAAAGCGCGGCACACCAGCCGCGATTGCACCATCGAGTAATATTTTTTGGGCATCAATCACGACATCTTCTAAGCCAGCCAATGCAGAAACGACGCAAGATGCGCCTTTGCAAGCGATTGCAATTTCTGTTTCATTTGTCATGTCTATTTTATGGATGGTTGCGCCTAATTTTTCGAGTTGTTTTAACTTTTCTCCATCGCTTGATTCACGTGACAATACACGAACTTCCGCACCTTTTTCTAATAATTCAGCTACGATTCGGCCGCCAAGATTTCCAGTTGCACCCGCAACGACTATGATTTGATTACTCATTTATTTGTTTTTATAAGTCTAAGTAATGTGTAAATAATAAGTTGGTAAAGTTGAGTGTAGAATAGCAGCAATAAATAAACAAAATTGAATTTTTGAAGTCTATCTACATTTTGTTTCGCTCAAAATTGAAACTTTAGTTTCAATAATATGTGGGATTTAGTTTTTTCATCTACGATTCTTGTAATTCGTTAATTAACTACGTTTTGGGCTTTGCCGTTCGATTGAAATTCATGCTAAAATTTACAACATTTGAAACGAAGTTTTAAGGGGTGATACAAGGAATAATATACCCAAATTTTAGGAAGTATATTGAGCCAAGACAAAGCACAAAAAAGGGGGTGTAGCATGGCTACATACCATTTTTTGTAACGCAGTATTGGCTCAAAAGACGAGTAAAATCGGGGATATTATTTTTTGAATCAGCCCTAAATGCAAGCCTCAAAAAATGTCTTTCAACAATAAAATTGAAATAATTATCTTTTATTTTTGGTTCATTTACATATTTTCCAACATCGCTTTCACTTTTTCAATGCCCATTTTATTCATGGTTTCGATGTTGGTTTCGGGCACACTCTTCGCTTCAGGATAAGCCAATAATGCGCGTTCAACGCTGTCTTCTCTCAAAAAATGGAACATCGGATAAGGCGAACGATTCGTATAATTTTCGACATCGCCTGGCGAAGTACCATCAAATTGATAATCGGGGTGAAACGAAGCAATCTGAATGTGGCCTTCCAAATTCAAGTCTTTCAAGATAATGTGACACACTTCGAGGTAATCGAGGTATTCTTCAAAATCGACCATTTGAGGCAAAATCAGAAAAGACGTTTCGATAATCGTTGGGCTGATGTTGTACAAATCCAACATATCCGAAGCGATATTTGTCAATATTTGCTCCTCGTCAGTTGAGTCACAAATTTTATAAGTTATCTTGTCTTTATCGAACGGAACTTTTGCAAATGGGCATAAGTTTAAACCAATTACAAATTCGTTTATCCAATTTTTAGTTTTTTCAACTACTTGATTGTCATTGCTATACATATTAAAATAAAGATTTTTTACGAAAATACCAAACAATACCCAATGCCAAAGCAATAGAACCAGCCAAGATTGCACCAAGTGCATAATGGTTGTCTTCGAGGCCAAAAAGGTAAACATTCATACCAAAAATACTGGCTACCAAGGTAGGTACAGAAATAATAATTGTGATTAAAGTTAAGCGTTGCATCACAAGATTCACGTTATTGGCAATTATAGAGCCATAAGTTTCCATCATCGAATTGTGAATATTGGCGTAATTATTCGCCATTTGTAAAGCCTGACTAGTATCAATGATAATGTCTTCAAAAAGATCCGATTTATCTTCGTCTTTGCCGATGTTCAAAAAGTCAGTTCTTTTCATTTTCATGTTCAAAAGCTCGGTAGCACTCAGCGCTGATAGAAAATAAACAAGGCTTTTTTCTATCTTCAACAACTCAATCAATTGTTGATTTTGAGTTGAAATCAATAGCTCTTTTTCAATCTGATTGCGTTGAAGATTTAGTTTTTTCAAACTGTTCAGAAACGCATACACATTTTGTTCAAGTATCTGAAGCACAAAGAGTTGCATATCCGAAGGGTCAAAGTTTTTGACTCTATCTTTAGCAAATAAATCCAAAACTGTATCCTGAAAAGCAGTAATCGTGATGATGTTTTCGGGCGTCAAAATGATACCAATTGGCACAGTTGCATAAACCGAATTTGACTCAGCAGCTAACGCGCCACTCAGCACTGGCGTGTTCGTGATTATTTGTCGGATTTCGTCCTCTCGATCGTATCGAGAGCGCTCGTCAGTATCTAATGGGTCAGTCAAGAAATCGAGTGGAATTTCAAATTTATTGGACAAATCTTCCAATTCTTCTTGGCTAAAAGGTGGAGCAACATTAATCCAGCAATGTGGTCGGACAGCGTCTATGACTTTTAATTTCCCATTTTCTTTTATATAGTACGTAATCATAAAAGCTGGATTGAAGGCGTTACAAAATGCTAGTTAATTCTCAATTATTTTTAAGTTTTGATTTGCCACAAAAGTAAGTTTTTTTATCCAAAAAGAAATTTTATTAACTAAATTTTAAATTATAAAAATAAATATTGATTCATTTTTTTGCGTTTGCTATTTTATTCTGTTTTGAAATTTTATTTTTGCAAATATTTGAGTGTGTTAAATAAATATAATATCACAACGAAATCATAAATTGCTCGTTACTTAAATATTGACTTACTTGAAAATTAAAAGCCATATATGAAGATTCTTCAACTTTGTAAAAAATTTCCTTTTCCGCTTAAAGACGGAGAATCGATTGCAGTTACATATTTGACTCAAGCCATGCACGCTCAAGGTGCAGAAATTACGTTGTTGGCCATGAATACCAGCAAACATTATTTGGATATTGATACATTGCCAGCCAGTTTTAATCATTATAAAGCCATTCATACCGTAGAGATTGATAACCATCTAAAACCTTGGGACGCTTTCACAAACCTTTGGTCTTCAGACTCTTATCACATTTCTCGATACATAGATGCTACGTTTTCAAAAACTTTAATTCAGCTTTTAAAGCAAAATAATTTTGATGTAGTGCAACTCGAAACACTTTATCTTGCGCCTTATACAGACTTGATTCGTGAATATAGCGATGCTAAAATCGTGATGCGTTCGCACAATGTAGAGCATGAAATCTGGCGTAGAATCACTCGAAATACAAACAATTTTTTCAAGAAAAAGTATCTCAACTTACTTTCGGATCGGTTGGAGCGTTTTGAAATCGAAAAACTAAAAAGTTATGATGCTTTGTTGGCAATTACTGAGCGTGATTTAGATATACATCGCCATCTAGGTTTCAAAAATCAAGGTGTTGTGATACCGATTGGCCTCAATACCAAACAATATTTGGCTAAAGCCAAACCACTAAATAAAAAATTGACACTTTGTTTTATCGGCTCGCTCGATTGGCAACCAAATATAGAAGGCGTACAATGGTTTATGAAGCACGTTTGGAAGGAGTTATTGCTTCGTTTTCCGAAAATAGAACTTCATATTGCAGGTCGAAATACGCCAGAATGGATTTACCAATATCAAAGCAAACATGTAGTTGTTCATGGCGAAGTGCCTGATGCTGTGGACTTTATAAATAATCATAATATAATGATTGTGCCATTGATGTCGGGTGGCGGTATGCGAGCAAAGATACTCGAAGGCATGGCGTTGGGTAAAGTTATTTTGACGACAAGTCTCGGAATCGAGGGCATAGATGCTACTCACAAAGAGGCCGCTTTGATAGCCGATACGGTCGAAGAATTTGTGAATTGTGTTGGTTTTTGCTACAATCAACCCGAAGAATTGGTCGAAATTGGCAATGCTGCTCAAAATTTTGTAAGTTATAACTATGACAATAATAAAGTTGGTGCAAAAGTTTTAAAATTCTATGCACAACTTTGTGGTCAAATCTCAACTCAAAAACATACCTTTGCGTCGAATCAAAACCAATAATTAACGAGTGGATTTAGTCATCATGTTGTCGCGTTTTCCGTATCCATTGGATCGTGGAGATAAATTACGCGCTTTTTATCAGCTAAAAGAGCTTTCCAAAACCTACAACATTCAGCTCATTGCATTGACTGAGGAGCAAATTCCTATCGCTCATATAAAGGCAGTCGAGTTGTATTGCAAAAGTATTCAAATTATTGCAGTTTCAAAAATGACTCAGTTTTTTGAGTTGTGCAAAGGTGTTTTTCTCCAACGACCATTCCAAGTTTCTTATTTTTATAATCAAAAACACATTGATTTGGTACAAAATATTGTATCAAAATATCCCAATGCGCCTGTTTATGGTCAATTGATTCGCGTTGTTCCTTACCTCGAAAATCTCGAAAATAGGGTAGTGTTGGATTTTCAAGATTCGTTTTCGCTAAACATGAAACGTAGAGCTGAAAATTCTTCATTTTGGTCAAAATGGTTGTTTAGTTGGGAATCAAAATTGGTCAAAAAATACGAGCAATATTGTATTTCTAAATTCAAAAAACTATCTATCATTGCTCAAATAGATAAAGACTATATCGCTGATAATCAAGTAGTTGAAAATTTATATTTAGTTCAAAATGGCGTTGATGTTGATTATTTTAATACAAAAAATGAATTAAATTTTGTTAATAAAAAAACAAAAACGACACTTGGATTTATAGGTAATTTAGGATATTTTCCGAACATAGTGGCCGCTGAATATTTAGTTGAAAAAATCTATACATTGCTTGATCATTCAAAATTTGAAGTCAATTTGGCAGGTTCGCGACCTAGTAAAAAATTGTTAAATTTTGAATCTGAAAATATAAAAGTTACAGGTTGGCTAGATGATATTCGTGAAGCATATCTTGCAACAGATATTCTGGTTGCGCCTATTTTTTCGGGTAGTGGACAGCAAAATAAAATTCTGGAAGCCATGGCGATGTCTGTTCCGATAGTAACGACAAGTCAAGTCGCATCAGCCATCAATGCCACCGAAAATGAATTGATGATTGCAGATTCGCTAGAGGATTTTCAAAAATGTATCATGCAACTTTCGACCGACAATACTGTTTATAAAAAGTATCAAACGAATGGTAGAAATTTTGTAGAGCAATATTTTTCATGGTCAGCAGCAACTAAAAAATTGATTGGAATAATTGAAAGTTAAAATGTATTAATTAAAATTTATTTTATAAATAACTTATTATCAATGTATTATAAAATAAATTATTTTTAAATTTAGGACTATAAATAATTTCCAAATTATATTTGGTTAAATATTATTAATAAAAAGAAAACAAAAAAATGCAATTAAATAAGGTTGAAGAAGGCATAGAAGCGATACGCGCTGGTAAAATAATCATTGTTGTGGACGACGAACATCGCGAAAACGAAGGTGATTTTGTGTGCGCAGCCGAATGTGTGACTTCAGAAATGATAAACTTTATGGCCACAAACGGTCGTGGACTTATCTGTACGCCACTCGATGAAACGCTTGCTGATGCGTTGGATTTACCGCTTATGGTCAGTTCAAATACAGCTTTGCACGAAACCGCTTTTACAGTTTCAATCGACCTCATTGGTCAAGGTTGTTCGACTGGTATTTCGGCTTATGATCGCTCAACTGGTATTCGTGCTATGGTCAATCCCGATTCAAAAGCGAGTGATTTTGCACGACCTGGGCATATATTTCCTTTGCGTGCCAAAAGTGGCGGCGTGTTGCGTAGAACAGGACACACCGAAGCAACCGTGGATTTGGCTCGTTTGGCTGGATTCAAATCAGCTGGCGTGTTGGTCGAAATCTTGAACGAAGATGGTACGATGGCGCGTTTGCCCCAATTGTTAGAAATCGCTCAAAAATTTGACCTAAAAATAATTTCTATCGACGATTTGGTCGAATATCGTATGCGCACCGAGCGTCTTATAAAAAGAGAATTGCAGATGGAAACCGAAACGGCTTATGGTACATTCCAACTCAGCGCTTTCAAAGATTTGATGACAAATGATGTTCACATCGCCTTTCATAAAGGCAGTTGGACAATCGATGAACCAGTTTTGGCGCGTATTCACTCCGATAATGTTCAATTGGATGTTTTAAATGTCTTTTCAAAGAAATTTACTGACGATATTTCATCCTCTTTAAAGCAAATCGCAGAAAACGGAAAAGGCGTGTTGCTTTGTATGCGACACAGCGATGGCAATGATATGTTGCTCGAAAAACTAAAACATTTGAAATCAGGCGAAATGAAAAAAACTGACTTTATTGCACAACGCGAGTTTGGTGTCGGCGCTCAAATCGTACGTGAAATGGGAATCCGTAAACTTAGGTTATTGACTAATAATATGCAACGCAGAATTGGACTCGTTGGTTATGGCCTTGAAATTGTAGAAAATGTACAGATATAAAAAAATGCCTTTGGACTTGTCCAAAGGCATTTTTTATATATTTCATTAATGTAATTTTGAAAACGAGGCTTTCAATAATTCCATTGAAACTGGTTCAAAAACCAAATCTAAACCCGATTTTTCATCAATTGTCGTTTCTTTTATGGCCAAAAACGCTTTTTCTTTCGTATATTTAAAAGCTACAATCAAGACTTGCTGATTTTTGGTGGCTAATTTTTGAATGTAACTTTTCCCTTTTATTTCTGGTTTATCAAACGTACTTGTACTTGGATAAAATAAGTATAAATTACAAATATCGTTTTTACCAACTTCAATTTCAAAATCTATTTTTTCTATTTTTATTGTTTTCGTTTTTGTCTTATTTTTTTCAAAATTTTTTGTTTCTTTTTTCCAATTAAGATATTTTAACTTCAATTCGCTAAGTAAATATGATTCAGCCTCGAAATTATAGTCAGAGTTTTTAGAATTTCCATTTTTTTGAAATTCTTTCCAATTTTCATATTTTTTTTCAAAATTTTGTATATAATTTATTTTTTTATTATCGCAGTCATAGCAAAATCTGAGTGTATCAAGACATAAATAAGGGATGTTTTTTCCTTTGAATTGGGCGGGTTTCATTTGTTTAATCATTTTAAAGGCTTTCAAAGATTCTTCTTGTGCACTTTTTTCCATACCACCATTAATTTTAACATTACTCAATATGCCATTTTCATTTACTAGGTATGAAATATAAACTTCTCCTTGTATGCCCATTTCAAATAATGTTGATGGGTATTTAATATTTGGCGCTTGTTTTTGCAAAAAAGCTGGCCTTACATCACATTCATTTTTAGGATTTGTGAGTGTATCTAAACTGTTTTCGATAGAAAAAAGTTGATTTGAAATTGTAAAAAATACGAGAATTATATAATATTTCATGATGTATAAAGGTTTAGATTTGTAAATATTTAAGGCACAAATTACTTAGTTTTTTTCAAACAAAAAAGTCAATTTATGAAAATTAATAATTTGAAATAAAATAACAATATTTATGGAATTTATTCAGATATTGCATCTTTTGATTAGGTATTTTTAATTTAAAAATACTCAAATATCAAATTATGTAACTATCCAGCCTTAGGAACATTGACTAAATTAACGATAGCTTGAATGGCGCACATAACGGATTGTCCGTTTTTGATAGTTGTATCAATGACGGAA
>JAYUJV010000265.1:0-8161 GCA_043764975.1 Saprospirales bacterium | reverse complement strand
CTTATCCCATGAAAGCACCCTTTTCGTACTTCTTACGTTCGTGTTCTTTCAAATATATTTTACGTAAACGGATTGACTTTGGCGTCACTTCCACGTATTCATCTTCTTGGATGTATTCTAAGGCTTCTTCCAAACTGAATTTTACTGGCGGAATCAAACGCACTTTGTCGTCTGAACCAGATGCACGCATATTTGTCAATTTCTTAGTTACGGTTACATTCACAACCATATCGCCAGGGCGACTGTTTTCGCCGATAACTTGACCTTCGTAAACTGGATCACCAGAATCTACGAAGAAAGTACCACGATCTTGAAGATTGTTGATTGAGTATGGAATCGCATCTCCGTTTTCTTTCGAAATCATAGAGCCATTCATACGGCCAGAAATATCACCACGGTATGGTTGGTACTCCATGAAACGGTGTGTCATCACGACTTCACCAGCAGAAGCTGTCAAAAGGTAAGAACGCAAACCGATGATACCACGTGATGGCATCTCGAAACGTAAGATGACACGTTCGCCTTTTGGCTCCATATTCGTCATCATACCTTTACGTTTGTTTACCATTTCGATGGCTTTTCCGCTATAAATCTCAGGAATATCGATGTTCAATTCTTCGATTGGCTCATTTTTTACACCTGCAATAGTCTTGAAATTCACGACTGGCTGACCAATCTGCATTTCGTAACCTTCGCGACGCATCGTTTCGATCAAAACTGACAAGTGCAATACACCACGACCGAATACACGGAAACTATCCGCACTGTCTGTTTCGTGCAAACGCATCGCCAAGTTTTTCTCTAATTCTTTTTCCAAACGCTCACGTACGTGACGGCTCGTTACGAATTTACCTTCTTGACCAAAAAACGGCGAATCATTGATGGTAAATAACATACTCATCGTTGGCTCGTCGATTGCAATGCTCGGTAATGCTTCAGGTTGTTCAGCGTCAGCGATCGTATCGCCAATCTCAAAACCTTCGATACCAACTACTGCACAAATATCACCCGCAACTACTGTATCGACTTTGACTTTCGCCATACCGTCGAATACATATAATTCTTTTACTCTCGTTTTCACCATTACGCCTTCCTTTTTGCAAAGAACTACGAATTGACCAGTCTTAATTGTACCACGCTTTACACGTCCGATTGCGATACGACCAATAAAGTTAGAGTAATCCAAAGAAGTGATTTGCATTTGCAAAGCGCCTTCTTCGATTTCTGGACCAGGTATGTGCTTGATGATAGTATCCATCAAGTCATCGATATTTTCTGTTTTGGTTTTGTAGTCGTAACTCATCCAACCTTGCTTTGCCGAACCGTAAACCACCGGGAAATCCAATTGCTCTTGGGTTGCATCAAGTTCATACATGAGGTCGAAGACCATTTCATATACGCTTTCTGGGTCACAGTTTTCTTTATCAACTTTATTGATGACAACTACTGGCTTTTTGCCCAATTGGATCGCCTTCGATAACACGAAACGCGTTTGAGGCATTGGGCCTTCAAATGCATCTACGAGCAACAAAACGCCCTCAACCATGTTCAAAACGCGCTCTACCTCACCACCGAAATCGGCGTGACCAGGTGTGTCTATCGTATTGATTTTTACATCTTTATATTGGAAAGCTACGTTTTTAGATACGATCGTGATACCACGCTCGCGCTCTAAATCGTTGTTGTCCATGATTAATTCGCCAGTGATTTCGTGATCTTTGAACACTTTACAGGCATGAATCATCTTATCAACCAAAGTCGTCTTGCCGTGGTCAACGTGTGCGATTATCGCAATGTTTCTGATACTTGGATTTACCATTCTTAAATTATATTTTTAAAATCGGCTGCAAAGGTACAATATATTATTTAAAATACCAATTTTAAAAATTCTATCTACTTGATTATTAATTATTTATATTAAAAACCTAAATATTTTAAAGTCATTAATATTCGATATGAATGATTATTGAAAATAAAATTCACAAAATATTATTTTAAAATATCAAAAAAATATAAATTATTTAGCAATTATTTTTAAAATACTTATTTTTAATTTTGATAAAAATTAATAAAATTAAAACAAATCGAGGCAAATATTTGTCAAAAATTGCTGTTTTATTTACTATTTTTATTCATTTTTGATAAAATCAAAAAAAAATGACTGCCTTTAATAGCAGCCATTTTTACACACAAATCAAAATTAATTTTCGTATTTGGGTCTTGCAGGTAAGCCAAACCATTTGGCCACCGAAACACCACCAAACACAAACCAATCATTATTACTTTTATTATTTAAACTGACACCGTCCATATAATCCGAAAATGGAATGTGCGTCGTAAATTCTAGACCTATCGTAAAATCTCGATTGATGTCGTATTTTAAACCGCCGCCAAATGGAATAGCGAAGTTAAATGTACCATATTCTTCACCATTATAAGGTGAATCATTGTTATTGGAAGTATAAACAGTAGGCTTAAACATCACTGCGCCAAAACCTGTATATATATATGGTGTAAAAGAACGTGAAAAAACACCTTTGCTATCAAATCGCTGCTTTCCAAAAAAATCCCACTCAATGTTCATAGATGCCTGAAGTATGTCGGTTCTGAACGAAAGGCCACGACTGACGCGATCTGGAAAATTAAGATCACTACCGCTCAAAAGCCCTTTTGTGACATTTGCTTTAATCGAAAATTTAGAATTAATGTTGTATCGGGCAAAAGCTCCATAGGCCAAATTCGTTTCTTTGGCAAGGATTTGTGTCGCAACCAAATCGCCTTGATAATTAGAACCTCCGATACTCAAACCTGCAGACCAACGTTGGGCAAATAACTGGATTGGCAAAATGAATAGAAAAATGTAGATAAGTTGTTTCATGTTTCAAAAGATTATTTGAGTAAAAATATATAAAATTGTTTTTTATATATACGTATAACGCATTGAACATGGATGTTGTGCTGCAAAGATAGTTATTTTTTGACAAAAATGAAAAATAAAATATTTAATTATATTTTTTTGTGACATAGTAAAATATTATATTTTTTAGTCGTTTTACAAAATGCTGATAATCAATCATTTGTAAATATGTAATATTTTAAATATGTTAAAGTTTTCAGTTTATTGACATTTTTATTGTTTTTTTTGAGCAATCTTCATTTTTAGCACTATCTTTGTTATATAAATTGTACCCAAGTTTAGTAACATATCCAGCATTGACATAAGTGTTGTCCCACAACGCTCTCGATTTCGGTTTACCGTTTGAATGTTTTTTCATTCTTTCGGGTAAATAGTTAGTTCAAGCAACAATTATAGATCCCCCACAACCAGAACAACAACACAACTCCTCCCCCGCATACATCTAAATTTATCTTGTTTGAAATTTCTTAAAACACCAGTCCGTACCCCAGTCACGGTGTGTTTACATTTTCCGCCAAATCGTTAATTTTTTATTAATTTTTATTAATTTAAATTTCTGTATGTATATATCTATACATATCAGGCGTTTATGTATGTATATTTATAAATATAGTTATTTAACATATATTATTTATTTTTACTAAACAAGTATTTTAAGATGAGAAAATTCATTTTGGTAGCCCCCATCGTTTTGTTTATGTTTTGTTTTGCTTCGGCACAACAAGCGTTGAAATTTACAAGCCAACCCAAATTAATCACATCGACTTCGAGTAGTATCAAGTTGCAATGGGAGACGAGTCTTCCGACCACAACCGAAGTACAATACAGCAATGGGCCTGAAATGAAATGGCATGAAGACAAAAACGAAACTACCTTGCATGAGATCGTAATCGATGAGCTTACGGCTTCTACCATTTATTACGTTCGTGTAATATCTAAAAGTGGAAAAGCAGGGATTGTGACACCGTTACGTCAGTTTTCGACAACAACGCTAGTAGCAGAAACTGTGACAATGACAATTGAAAGCAAATAATATTAAAATTAAAGAAATTAAAGAAATTAAAGAAATTAAAGAAATTAAGGAAATTAAAGTAATAGCTTGATAATCACTATTTTAATTTTTATCTTGAACACTTAGTCCATTAAAAAAGCCACTTCGATTGAAGTGGCTTTTTTTGTTTTTATTTTTTGCTAATGCGAATAATGAATTAAAAAAGCCGTAGAACGGCGTACTCTTGGTAGTCAATATGTATTTTTTCAATTTTTTAAGGTGCATCGCACCGTTCTCTAATAAAAATTGATTAAAATACACTTATAGAACTGTGCGCTGCACCTTAATTAATACAGTATTTATTCTTTTCTACCAAGAGGACGGTGCTATGTACCTATTTATCGTTATTCTAATCCAATATTCGCAAATTTTATTATTTATTTAGTTTCAAAAACCGTTTGGTCATATAAAATACTATTGTCTGAAAATATTTTTTTGGTATTCGACAAATTATTCACATTTCGATAAGTCAAGTAAACATCAGTCAAAACTTCTCTCTTAAATTGATAATTGTTGGAAGGCGTTCGCTCCATTTTACCATTTATATTCGTAATTTGGTAATAACCAACTCGCTTTGGTGTCCGAATAATTTTGTTACAATATTCTATGCTAACAGATTTCAACTGCTCTTTCATTTCCAAGGTCCAATTTGTACCACACGAAACATCTTTATTGAGTTTTGTGTTACACGTCTGGATCGAAACCGAATCAATCATCTTACCATCAGCATCTTTGATGCGCGTAATTCTATTGCTACAAAAATCTTCGTCATATATATTCCACTCCACTATGTTTTCATCAGGGAAAACAGAACCCATTACTTTTTTAGAAACCCATTCTTTGATGGCTAATTTTTCGTTATTACTCATACTGATTTGGTCATTCTGAAGCGAAGTCAATATACGCGTAAATAAGGTGTCACTATTCAAGGCGCGAAATTTGTGAATACTGCCAGCTGGGTTAAAACATTCTTTCGGAAGCTCTCCTTTTGATGCTACACTATCTGCTTTTTTACAGCAAGTAAATAGCAGACATAAAAAATAAAAATAATACTTCATGTTGATTTTTTTTTTTGAATATGTTTACGTGATAAAATTTGTTTTTGAAAAAAATAATATTAATGAACTTGTATTTCAACCTGTTCAGCAATCTTTTCATTGTCGGTTCTTCTCATCTTAGAACGCATATATATAAGCAATGCAAAAACTGAAAGCACTGAACCCATCAAAAAAGCTGCGCCAGGGTAATAAACGATGGCATCGGGTTTAGAAAAATAAGCGAATAAATTGGTGTGCATAATCGGCCCCACAAAAGCCGTCAGCGACATGATACTCGTCAATGAGCCCTGTAATTCGCCTTGTTCGTTCGGATTTACTTGTCCGCTAATGGCCGATTGTATGTTTGGTGTCGCCAATCCACCGAGAGCGAAAGGTATCATAAAGGCATACATCATCCAACCTTGCGAGGCTGTGCTGAATAGAAAAAAACCAATAATGTACGCCAAAAGTCCGATGATGATTGACTTGTCGCGACCGAATTTTGGTGTCGTAATGCGAATCAAAAAGCCTTGTACAAAGCCGATGGCTAAACCCACAAATGCTAACGAAAATCCAATTTGCATCTCGTTCCATTGAAATTCTTTCATCGTGAACAATGCCCAAGTACTTGGATGCACTTGTCCGCCTATAAAAAGGCAAACCAAAGCCGCCAACATTCCTAAGATATTTGGATATTTTTTCAACCTCAACAATGAGCCAATCGGATTTGCTCTTTTGATGTCGAACTGTCTTCTTTTTTCAAGTGGAAGTGATTCTGGCAATACAAAATAACCGTATAACCAATTAATCATGCTCAAAGCAGATGCTATAAAAAATGGTAATTTGATGTCATAACTCGCTAAAAAACCACCAATGACTGGGCCAATAATGAAACCTAAACCAAAAGCAGCGCCAACCATACCAAAATTTTGAGTGCGGTTGCTATCGTCCGAAATGTCGGCAATATAAGCATTGGCAGTCGTAAAACTTGCGCCTGTGATGCCAGCTATGACTCGACCCACAAACAACCAAGCAATATTGGGCGCAAATGCCAACAACAAATAATCGAGCCCAAAGCCGAACATAGATGCCAATAAAATTGGTCTTCGACCATATTGATCACTCAATCCGCCCATAATGGGCGCGAAAATAAACTGCATCAAGGCATAAACACCAATCAAAACGCCCGAATATTTTGCAGCATTAGAAAGGTCATTGTTGCAAAATATAGTCACTAATTTTGGCAAAACTGGAATGATTAAACCAATACCAATGACATCTAATAAGATGGTGGCGAAAATAAAATACATACTTGCCTTAGGTTCTTGCTTCATTTCTCTATTTTTTTTGCAAATATAAGTACTTTTGTTCGTATATTAGTAGCTTTGTTGTTCAGATACATGACCGAATAAATTCAGTACTACTAAAAAACCAACTTATTCATTTTATAAAATTATTAGTATGAAAAAATTATTATTTACGCTTGGTGTTGCTTCATTGCTAGCATCATGCGCTCGAAATCCTGTAACTGGCAAAAAACAGTTGAGTTTTATGGGCGAAAAACAAGAAATCGCCACTGGTCAAGAATCAGACCCTGCTGTGATTGCAAATTTTGGATTGTATCAAGATCAAAAAATCCAAGATATGCTTTCCACCAAAGGCCTAGAAATGGCCAAAATAAGCCACCGACCGAATTTGCCATACAAGTTTCAAGTGCTCAATTCGCCTGTCGTGAATGCGTTTGCTGTGCCAGGCGGTTACGTATATTTTACGCGAGGCATATTGGCACATTTCAACAATGAAGCCGAATTGACTGGCGTGCTTGGTCACGAAATTGGTCATATTGCAGCACGACATTCAGCGCAGCAATATACAGAACAGATTTTGGCGCAAGTCGGAATGATAGCAACCATCATCGTAAAACCCGAATTGGCACAATTCGCTGAACAAGCGCAACAAGGTATCGGTATGTTGTTTATGAAGTTTAGCCGCGACAACGAAAGTCAATCGGATAAATTGGGCGTAGATTATTCTACAAAAATAGGTTACGATTCGCACAACATGGCCGATTTTTTCAAGACATTGGGTCGAGTTTCTGATGCAGCTGGCGCACGTATTCCAGCTTTTATGTCCACACACCCAGATCCAGACGACCGTTTCAATGTAGTGCATAAACTCAGCAACGAAGTGCAAGCAAATCTCGATAAAACGAAATTGAAAACGAACCGTAATGAATATTTGCAACTCATAGATGGATTGGTGTACGGCGAAGATCCTCGCGAAGGCTATGTAGAAGGCAATGTATTTTATCATCCAGAGTTAAAGTTTTTCTTCGCTATACCGCAGGATTGGAAAACACAAAACTCTCCTACTCAATTCGTTATGGCAGAGCCAACTCAAAAAGCAATGATGGTTTTGACGACTGGCACTGGTGCAAACGCCGAAGAAGTAGCAGCCAATATTGCTAAACAACTCAACTTAGACGTGAAGCGAAGCGACCAAACGATCGTGAATGGTTTGCCAGCACTCATAATGTATTCAGAAGTGAATGCGCAACAACAGCAACAGCAAAACATGGCGCGTACCAATAACGCACAAGCGCCCGCGCTCGAAACTACGCTCGTGCAAACGTATATAATAGAGTACAATAAATTATTTTATGTGATTCATGGTGTGGCGGTTGCGAAAGAGTTTGAAAACTACAAAAGTAATTTTACACAGACTATGTCGTCGTTTAGTATATTGAAAGATCAGAGCAAAATAAACGTGCAACCAGAACATATCCGTATCAAAACGGCAAGTAAAAACGCAACTTTGGGCGAATTATTGACAAATTGGAATATGCCAAGCAAAAAACAAGAAGAAATCGCCATCCTAAATGGTTTGTTTTTGACTTCTCAAATTGCAAAAGGCACTTTGATAAAAACGATTGGGAAATAAAATACCGTTTCCTCAATGAAACATACCACATAGTAAGTCGTTGCTACCGTTCGGTAAAAGGGGCTTTTTTATATCAGAAACACCTCTATATTTGTAGTAGTTTTCTCATAGTATGTTTACCTGATGTTCCTGCACACTCCTCCTCCTTGTTGTGCAGGATCTTTTTTTAGTGTATGAGCCAATATTTCAAAAGAGAAATATTGGCTCATTTTTTTT
>JAYUJV010000264.1:0-2998 GCA_043764975.1 Saprospirales bacterium | reverse complement strand
ACGGTATGTAGCCCTGCTACACCCCATTTTTTGTGCCTTGTCTTGGTTCAAAATACTTCCTAAAATTTGGGTATATTATTTCTTGTATCATCCCTAAAATGAAATACTTATTTTCTTTTTAGAGAAATACTATGCGTCATATTAGTAAATAATGTACCTTTAAAACCGATATTTCCAAAACAAAATCAAAACATGAATCCTCAACACATCAAAAATATTATTTTCGACCTTGGTAATGTCATCATTGACCTGGATTTGGCGCGTACAGAAAGCGAGTTTGAAGCCTTGCTCGGCAGCGATTATCGTTTGGCTTTACAAAAACATAATTTGCAAACGGTCTTTGAACGCTATGAAACTGGCATGATTGACGAAAATACTTTTTTGAACGCCATGCAACAAGCGGCGTTGCCGAAAGTCGTACAAAAAACGGACATCATAAATGCCTGGAATGCTATGTTACTCACGATTCCTGCTGCTCGCTTTGACATGCTATTGCAATTAAAACAACATTATCGCGTTTTTTTATTGAGCAACACGAACAAAACGCACTTGGATTGGGTTTATAACTATCTGAAAACAACTTATGACATTCATGACTTCGAGATTCGTTATTTTCATAAAGATTACTATTCGCATTTGATTCATTTGCGAAAGCCCAATGTAGATATATACGAATATGTGTTACAAGATGCCAACTTAAAAGCCAACGAATCGGTTTTTATAGACGATGTAGCCGCGAATATTGAAGGTGCAAAACTAGCAGGTTTGCATACCATTCATCATGTGGTAGGTGCGGAAATTGTGGACGTGATGGAAGTGTTTTTGAAAAGACCTCCTAATCCTCCAAAGGAGGACTTTACCATCGTAGAATAATTCAAGCGTAATTAATGAATTAAAAATATTTGTTAATCTTTGATTATCAATATTTTATATAGTAATTAGAGTAAAATTAATTTTTAGATATTTATAAATAAAAATAGCATTTAGCTTTTTTAAATACCGTATGAAACGTAGTAAAATAATAGTATTCGTATTTTTGGCATTAGGTGTGTTGAGCACACTTTCATTGACGAGATTAAAATTTTCATTTGATTTTGAGCAGTTTTTCCCGACTGGCGATAGCGAACTCGATTTTTATAAAGCCTTTCGGAAAGAATTTGAAGCCGATGACAATTTTCTGTTGGTAGCCATCAAGAGAAAAGATGGTGTTTTTGATTCAAGTTTTTTGGCGAAAGTACATGATTTTACGCTCAAATCACGTTCGTTGCCTTACGTGACGGATTGTCAATCGCTGACAAAAATCGAATATCCGATTAAGACGCCTTTTGCGATTACCACTATTCCTGTTATCCACCTCGATGATCCGAGTCAGTACGAATCGGATAAAAAAAGTATCATGCAAGACGAGCGTTTCAAATATACGCTCATTGATAGTGAGGCGAAATCGCTGGTGGTATTCTTGAAAACCGAAGAAGGCGTGCAATTGACAGAGGCCACAAAGATGGTCAATAGCTTGGATTCGCTCATAAAACCATACAATTTTGAAGAAACACATTACCTTGGGCGCGCGTATTTTCAGAAAGAAATCGTGGAAATGGAAAAATGGGAAGTCATGTTGTCCACGCTTGTAGCTGGCCTTTTGGTCACGTTCGTCATGGCTTGGATATTCAAACGATTCTGGGGCGCAGCCATTGCGTTGTCTTCTATTTTATTGGCTTTGCTGATATTTTTAGGTATTTTGAGCGTCACGGGTCGCGAAATGACAGCACTTTCGGCACTTTATCCAGTATTGATGTTGATTTTGGGTACGTTTGATGTCATACATATCATGTCAAAATATACGGACGAAGTTGGGCGTGGACACGCGCCAGCCGAAGCCGTAAAAATAACGATAAAAGACATGGCCTTGGCCACGTTTTTGACTTACTCGACAACCGCCATCGGCTTTTTGACGCTGCTTTATAGCAACATTGTACCGATACAAGATTTTGGTATCAATGCGACCATTGGCGTTACGGTGGCGTATTTGGTAGCTATTATTTTTACGCCAGCTTGTTTATCGTTTTTTACGTTGGATCAAATCCTGAAAGTAGGAAAAGAAACGGCGCGTTGGCAGGAATTGTTTTTGAAATTACACGTGTTCACGCGTGTAAAGCCAAAGCAAATTGTGTTGGCCACTTTCGTAGTATTCGGCTTATGTGTTTGGGGTATTTCGATGATTACGACCAATTACCGTATAGAAGGTCAGTTGCCGAAAGGCGGCCGCGTAACTAGCGATTTTCTTTATTTTGAAAAAGCATTTGCAGGATTTCGTCCTTTTGAATTTGCTATTTTGCCGAAAGGCAACAAAAAAGCGACTGACTACGAAGTGCTACACGAAATGGATAAAATCGAGCAACATTTGCACACCATTCCATCTATCCGAGCAGTCAATTCTGTCACGACCATTTATAAAAGTCTGAATCAGATGAGCAACGGCAACAACCCGAAGGCTTACGTGATGCCGAATAAAGAAGTGTATGACAGCTATCAATATTTGGCTTCTAAGATTCCGCAATCAACTGCAAATGTATTGTTGAGTAAGGATAAAAGCAAGGCTCGTATCGCCACTCGCATCGCCGATCTTGGCGCGGACAGCGTCAAAGCCGTTGGCTATGGTATAGACCGCTGGATTGCGGCCAATGTGGATAGCAACGTCATTGCGGTACACCGTACTGGCACTGGACTTTTGCTTGATAAAAACTCCGAATATGTAACCAAACAAACGGTTTTTGGCTTGTTTTGGTCAGTGGTTATCATCGCCATTATGATGGCATTTATCCTTCTCGATTGGCGCATGATGATTATTTTCTTGATACCAAACTTGTTTCCGTTATTCATCTGCGGTGCATTTATGGGATTTTGGGGTATCGAACTCGAAGCAGGTATTTCGATTGTATTCTCTGTTATTTTTGGTATTGCCGTGGACGATACCATACATACACTCAGTAAATTCAAG
>JAYUJV010000263.1:0-8185 GCA_043764975.1 Saprospirales bacterium | reverse complement strand
TTTGGTAGCAGCAATTGCTACAAATCCGCTGATCAGAGTTAAGCTGCCAGCGAGAATGTGAATTGGTTTTAAAATTTCTAAAATGCTCATTTTCAATTATTTAGGTGTGTTTAAAATAAATATAGCTATTAATCATTTATTGAGTAAGCTGAATTTATAGGACTTTACTTATGATTCGGTTCAATTTACAATTAGCAACAAGCAACTTTAGTAAGAAAAGTTGCCAATTGTATATTGCTTATTAGTAGCAAGAAGTATAAAAACTCCAATTTTAGTGTCTTGTTGACGGATAACTAACGCTCACATTATTTTAAAATTATGCCACAATATCAGCCAATCCACGAAACAAATTCATTGGATATTCGGCCCAACGGTTGCACAAATAAAGATACCATTCCGTACCGTAAACCACATATATCCTACAATGATAACCTTTTTCTTTGAAAGGCGCTAACTCTTCGTTACAAATTCCGAGCAGTCGCTCCAAAACGTAGTTTGTCGGCTGATATTTGTCGATTAAAGCAGTGGTTTGGTTATGAATTTTGTCATGATGTGAAGCAATGGAGCATTTATGATTCGTGGCCAAAAGGCGTTCTACGTACTCCATATACACGTCGTCGAGTTCATTTCCTCTTGGTATCGAAAGTGAAGTTTCGGTTTCATAAGCGCCTTTTACGAGTCGAATACTACCCGAAAGTTTGATTAATCGTTCAAAATCCGTCTTCGTTCGATACAAATACGCCTGTAAGGTGATGCCTAAATTCGAGTGTGTTTTCAGCGTTTCGACGTAAATCTCAATAATCGAGTCCGTCCTGTCCGTCCCTTCCATACTGATGATGACTTCTTGATTCGATTTTGCGGCTTCATCGCAAATCAATTTTAAGTTTTTTATCGTCAAATCTGTCGAAACCAACAAGCCTATGTGCGACAAATCCAAAGAAATAGAGGAGTTTAAATTTTCGATATTTACGGCTTTCGCAAAAGCTATAAATTCGGCAGTTGCTTCGTTCGCTTCGGCTTCATTTCTGATGCTTTCGCCCATAAAATCGGTCGTGACCGCGAATCCTTTTTTATTCAATTCCTGAATTGAACACACCGTTTCAGCAATCGTTTCGCCGCCGATGTAGCGATTCGCTGCTTTTTTGAGTAGTCCAAAAAGTTGTTCATGTTGCAACACAAATGCTTTTGCATCTTCATTCAAGGCTGCTTTTTTTAGCGCATCGGTTGCCATTTTCAGCAATTCATTTTCCATAATATGCTCGTAATCAGTTATTTATAAAATATTAAAAAAAAAGAAAAAACTTAGGTATTAACAAGTGATTTGGATTTTCATAGCTTTTGCTTATTATTCGTTTAAAATAGGCAATAAACAATAAGCAAAATTCAGATTTCAGCATGACTATAATGCTTGGTTTTAAATTGCCTTTTGCCTATTGCTTATTGTAACAGAAATTAAAATCAAAGAAAGGAGAATTATTTTAATCCTTGAAAATGGCTAAGTAGTTAAAAAAAAGAAAAATTGAAATTCATTATGAATAATAAAAAACCTAAGCACAAGATACGATTTTTTTATGAAATACAAAACATAAAAAAACACCTAACGAATTGTGGCTCATTGGGTATTTTTCAATAATTTTAAAATTTTAAAATCCTACTCCAAAAACAACTTTGTCACATCATTTGCAGGTTTTGGTAATTTCAATTTTTTGATATTTTCGTTCGTATCGTCGTCAATAATAAAACCCCATTTTTTGAAAAAATCGCGTAAATCATTGCCACTCATTTTTGAAGCATTGTACATGAAATTTTGTTTTACGGTGTTTTCATTCGCAACGTCTTCCAAATTCAATGGATTTTGACGATAATATTGATTTAGTTTTGCATAAAATTTGTTGCCATATTGTTTTCGTAACTGTTCGAACATTACCATACAAACAAAATTCATCGTATAATTTTCGCCTACGGCAAATGTTTTATTGTCGCCATTCAAGTAATTTTTAGCGCAAACGCTGATTTTTTCGCCTTCTTCTTCCTCATAAATCCGTGAAGGATTGCCAAATTGTTGTTGTATATTTAGTGAAAAAAGATTGACGGTAACTTCGCCCATTTCGTTCCAAGTCCAATCGCTCATTTGAAAAGTGTGGCCTGTTTCGTGCCAAATCGCCCATTTTTTTTGCAATAAATCTGCTTGCAACAAATCTTCAACACTTTCAGGTTTCATGCCTATAAATTGGTCTCCCGCATACATATATACATTTTCAATATCCTTGCCTGTCGAAATCGCGTCTTCTACATAATGAACGCGTAAAGGCGTAGCTTGATTCAGAAAAGTCGAATTGTCAAAACCCGACAATTGATTGCTAAAATCTACGACTTGATGCAGCACACCAAACGTTTTCGTAGTATTCATACTCGAATTTTTATCAAAAGCCTTGCGGCCGACCGTAATCATCGCTTTGTCGCTGATAAATTGAACGAAAGGCGAAGTCGTATTTTGCAACTGATTTTGCCAAATTTTATCCGTCGTTTGGTTAAAAATAAAAAGTGGTGAAAGGCTACCGCCAGCTGTAATTTGGATTTTTACCGAGCCATTCGCAAGCGTTTGAAACGGATGATTGTTGTAACAAAAATACAACAAACCATTGCGTGACGACGTAAAACTATTCGCTCCATTTTTGATTATTGCTTGAAAAGGGTCAGTTTTCGACTTTGCATTCCAATACGCATTTGGCTCGCCAACCAAGACCAAAAAATCTTCGTTTGCATCAGTTACGCCCGAAGCCGTGAGCGTAATCGTTTCGCCTTTTTTGATATAAATACCTGCGGCAGTATAGTCAGCAGGTGCATTTCTGCCCATTCGCACGGCTTCCGCTACGCCCGAAGGCAAGGGATTTACGATATAAGTTTTGGTCGTGTTGTCCAATTGACTTGGTTTTGTGGTCAGCGCGGCTTTATCAAAAGGAATTTGTTTTGCAGTTGCAGGAACAAAACGCCAATAAATCGAAGGCGAAACAGTCATCGCTCGTTGTACAATTCTACTGCCCGATTTACGATTGTAGTCATAAACGGCGACATATTTATTGCTGTGCAAGGCTTTCAAAAGATACGAATTGCCTATTTTTTCCAAGGCAAATGCTTGGTTTTTATTGCCTGTTTTTTCGTAAGTACCAACAGTCGCATCGTCTTCATTACTGCTGCCTTCTACATCTAATGCCCGACCTGATTTTGTGTTAAAAATAGTAAATCCATCTTTTGTTTTTTGGACAGTCCAAATTTGTAAATCTGAGTTTTGTGGTTGTTTGTTTTCTACGGATAAGCCCGTAGTGCCATCTTCAGCAACACTTTCAGTAAGCAGGAAAAAATTGTCGGTAGCATAAATGTAAAAATTGCATTCCATTGTATTTTGTGCAGGAATTGGGTTATTGCAAGCAATATTTGCAAAAAGCAGAGCAAAAAATAGGATTTTGATATTCATTTTTGTTAATTTTAAAATTTGAATGCAAGATACAATTTTGACGAATCAATTGAATAAAAAATCAAATAATTTGGAATTACAAAATAATTATCGGTAATTTGTGGATAAAATATGGATAATTATAATGGAAAATAAACTACAATTTGACTTTTTTACTACTCAAAAAATAATACAACAAATTGGTAAAATTGACCAATTTAAAGGCGAGTGGAAACAATTGGACAAAGACGAAAATAGGTATTTGAGAGAATTGCGAAAAATTGCGACTATCCAAAGTATCGGTTCTTCGACAAGGATTGAAGGTAGCACTTTGACGGATATTGAGGTAGAAACTCTGCTCAAAAACCTGAAAGTTTCCAAACTACAAACGAGAGATGAGCAAGAGGTGGTCGGCTATTACAATACGCTCGAAACGATTATCGATAATTATCAAGAAGTTGATTTGAGCCTTTCCAACATACATTCACTGCACAATTTATTGCTGAAACACAGCGGCAAAGACAATAGACATCGGGGCAAATTCAAGGAAGTGAACAATAGCGTGGTGGCTACTTATCCTGACGGTACTACGAACGTTATTTTCAATACTACTGAGCCATTTTTGACCGAAAAAGAAATGAGCGAATTGCTACTTTGGACAAATGAAGCGTTGTCAAAAAATGAAATTCATCCATTGATTATTATCGGAACTTTTGTTTATGAATTTTTGTCTATTCACCCATATCAAGACGGTAACGGACGACTTTCAAGGTTGCTGACCAATCTTTTATTGCTAAAATCGGACTACAAATTTGTACTTTATGTGTCTTTTGAGCATATTATTGAGCAGAAAAAAGCGATTTATTACCATTCTTTGATGGATGGGCAAAAAGACAGGAAAAAGAAAAAAGAAAAAATTGACAAATGGATACTTTTTTTCTTAGCAAGTCTGAGTGAATTGATTGTAAAATTGGAGCATAAAATGCTTGCTTATCGAACACTTGGCGGTTATTTGAACGATAGACAAAAAGATATTTTTCAATTTATAGAAAAAAATCAGCCTGTAAAAATTAACGACATTTGCCAAAATTTACCTCAATATTCGCAAGCCATTATCAAAAAAGATTTGCAATATCTTGTGTCTGAATTTGAAATTGAAAAGGTTGGAAATAAACGCGGTACTATTTATATTTTGAAAATAAAATAATTCAAAATCATACAAAATACTACTAATCAGTACTTTATACAACTAATCACTTTTTTGTTTTTCAAAATCTTAACCTGAAACTAAAACACAACAACTATTTTACTCATCTTTGCGGTCTAATATTTTAATACTTTTACAAGCATAATCACTCGATTAAATAACATAAAAAATGGACATCAAAATAGCAAAATCGTTAGAAGATATACAAAAATGCAAAGAAGTTATCTTGTGTTTGCGTCCACATCTGGACGAAACTACGCTCGAATCAACGTTGTTAGAAATGTTTGGCGAGGGTTATGTGTTGGCATATATCGAAGAAAACGACAAGGCCATTGCGATGATTGGTTTTCGTTATTTACAGTTTCTGTACAACGGAAAACACATTTATATCGACGACCTCAGCACCTTGCCCGAAGCGCGTGGCAAAGGTTGCGCCGCCGCACTTTTAGAGTATGTAGCCGACGAAGCAAAAGCAAAAGGTTATAAAATCGTGACGCTCGATTCGGGCGTAACGGCGCAAAGAGTAGATGCGCACCGTTTGTATTTCAATCAAGGATTCTGTATTTCCTCCTTGCATTTTTCAAAAAATATAGATTAATATATATTTAAAAAATTGACTATCAATTATTTGTAAACGACAAAGCCTTCGCGAATCGCGAAGGCTTTGTCGTTTATTAACTTACTTTATCTCCAACAGTGCTTTTTCAAACTCCGTAGCATCAACTTTATCAGGTATTTTATTGGTCTTGTTATCAGCAATATATGGCATTCCGTCTTGTATATTTTTGATGATGCCATTTCGATCCACAAAAATATTGATTGGGTAACTTTTTGTAAACGCATCGCAATATGCCTTTGCATCGGGCATAATCTGATAATCCAATTTATGTTTTTTCAAAAATGACAAAACCTTTGCTTTAGTTTCGTAAGTCATGGATAGAAAAACGATGTCGCTCGATTTGTACTTTTCTTTTAGCCGATTGAGTTCGGGCATCTCGGCAATACATGGCGGACAGGCCGTGAACCAAAAATTGAGTACCACTGGTTTTCCGCGTAACATAGCCGAATTGACGGTTTTACCATGTATGTCTTTGTATTCAAAATCGGGCAATTTGGTTTCTAAAAATTTCTCTCGCTTTTCTTTTTCTGCCAAAAATTCCAAGTTGGCTATGTTATACTTACAGTTATAAAAAAGCGTATCGCCTTTGGTTATTTTTGAACTAATATCGACTTTCATAACCATATCGGTTTCCTTGAATTTCTGATTTTTGGCAATCACGAGCGAATCAAGTTGCGACTGCGTCAAAATATTTCCATTCGGCACTATATACCGTACGATGCTTTGCGATTGTGCTTGTAATCCGCAAAATAGTAGCATAGAGAAAATCAAAAATGGCTTCATTTGTTAAGTTTTTTAAGATTAAAGAATTAAAAATATTTAAAAACATAACGAATAGATTCAAAATAAGATACAGATATTTTGAATATAAATTTACAATTAAAGTAATGTTTTATGATTTTTTTGATTTTTTCTTCGTTTTCTCAACACTTTTTGGAGGAAGTTGAGGACAAGTCTCCCCTACTCTTTTAGCAACCGCTTTCAGAAATTTCATCATGCCAGCATTGTCCTCGGTTTTCATTTGGTAATCGGCTTGCACACTGCCTTCGAGTACACAGGTTGCCAATTGGTCTAAATTAAATTTTCCATTTATGGCTTTATCTTCAAGACAAGTACACGTAGCTTTGGCAATTATTTCCATTTGTGCTTCTGTTTGAGCAGATACAGTTGTGTTTTGAAATATCAAAAAGACAATAATTAAGATAAATATTTTTTGTAACATTCTAGGTTTTTTTAATTAAAAATTGAAAAATTTGGACACAAAAATTTGGATTAAAATAAAAAAAAGCGACAAAATCACTCGATATACATTTTTTTCTATTTAGAAAAAATATACAACGCATGATTTTGTCGCTACATAAACAATTGATAATCAAAGAATTACTTCTTCAAATCAGCCAAAAACTCGGTACTCATTTTGATATACGCATCGTCTTTGTCTTCGGTAGCGAGTTTATTACACTCAGTCGCAGCGGCGAGTGCGCCAGCTTTATCGTTTTGCTTTTTGGCAATTTTTGCCTTCAAAAGATACATCCAGTAGCCTTTCGGATTGCCAGCGATGGCTTTATTTACCCATTCCATGGCTAAGGCTTGATCTTTGTTGTTGTCATAATAATAAGTTGCCGCCGAATAAAACGGACGACTATCATTGATGATGATTTTTTCGATGTTTTTCATAATCGCAGCATCAATATCGGTTGTGATGGCTACGGCTACTTTCGTGTTTTCCCAAACCAACTCAAGCGTAGTCACAGTAGCTGTAAAACCATTGAAATTCATCGTAAAAGATTCTACTTTTTCGCTTACTTTGCTTGGTTTTACCTTTACGCGAAGTACTTCATTTTCGGTTTTGTACTTATCGGTGTTACCACCAATCGTCAAATCTTTGTACAACATGATGTCCCAAGATTCTTTGCCCGGCACCGAATAAATGGCATAAGTTCCAGCTTTTACTTCTTTGCCTTCTACTTTTACATCGCTGCCGAACGTGATTTTCGTACTTGCATTTGCACCTGTACGCCAGATTTTATCATAGGCAACTACGTTTCCGAACACTACTCTACCGTTTGCGCTTGGGCGAGAATACTCTAAACTCATGTCAGATGTACCAAAATTTTGCTTCAACGTTTGTGTCGGACTTGGCGCTGGCACATTCAAAGATTGTGCAAAAGTGCTTGTGATTGTCATGCAAAATACTGCGATGACCAATAAAAATTTAGTAAATTTCATTTTTTTTAATTTTAATAATGATAATTTTAGATAATATTTAGTTCAGAAAGAATTTACAATTTTTCCAACAAAAGTAACAAATACACTTGATTTTGTGCCTGTCTTTGGCATTTATAATCACATTATTGAAAAAATAAATTATTGAACTAAAACGGTCTCTTTTTTCACAAAAAAAAAGCTGATTGTTTGGTGCAATCTGCAATGGTTCTACCTCAATAAACCTGCGCTCCATTGCAGAGCGTAGATTGATTTGTAGTACTTTGTTTTCAATTCTATTAATTTTTCGAGGGCTTCCAAGGCTTTGTTTTCACGACTATTGATAAGGAATAGCGAACTCTCGCCGTTCGCAAAACGCGTTTCTTCTGCCCTCACGAGCAGTCGATAATTGTCATAATTTTTGGTTTGTAAACCTACTTGATTTTTTAGGTTCACAAACTCATTATAATAACTTTTTATCTTTAAAGTTATACTCAATTGCTTTTGACTTTGATCTAATTTTGTATCTTCTATCTTCAATTTTGCCAATTTATAATTGGCTCTGCCTTGCGAAAACAACAACGGAACACTGACTTTCAGCCCCATTTGATAATTATTTTGAAACGGCGCAGCCTCAATCAATGTGTTCTGAATCCCATAACCTTTCGTCAAAAAATTGTATCTAAAATCTATTTTTGGC
>JAYUJV010000262.1:0-3004 GCA_043764975.1 Saprospirales bacterium | reverse complement strand
GAGAATATCACGACTGTAGGTCAAGCGGTTACATTCCTCGAAGCTCAATTGGCCTAATCGCCATTTTGTAATTGCCCTAGCGACTCATACCTTGGTATAATCTCGATAGGGCAATTTTTTTATGTCAAAAAATCCGAATCAATGAAAAGAGTTGTTGTAACAGGTCTTGGAGCTTTGACTCCAATTGGCAACACGATTCCCGAATACCTCGATGGGCTTCGTAATGGTGTGAGTGGTGCTGCCGATATTACCCTTTTCGATGCGTCGCAGTTCAAAACGCGATTTGCAGCCGAAGTAAAAGGATTTAATCCTGAACAATTTTTAGATAAAAAAGAAGTTCGTAAAAACGACCGTTTTACGCAATTCGCTTACGCTGTTGCGGCTGAAGCGATGATCGATAGCGGTATAGATATAGACCAATTGAACCTCGATCGCGCTGGCGTGATTTGGGGATCGGGTATTGGTGGTTTGGCTACTCTTGAAAAAGAAGTAGCTGATTATGTGCAAGGATCTGGCGTGCCACGCTACAATCCTTTCACGATTCCGAAGATGATTTCGAACATTGCCGCTGGTATGTTAGGCATCAAATATGGTTTTCGAGGCATCAATTATGCAACCGTTTCGGCGTGTGCATCAGCTTCGCACGCCTTAATCAATGCTTTCGATTACATCCGTTTGGGCAAAGCTGATTTATTTATAACTGGTGGTTCAGAAGCCGTAGTTGCACCGACCGCAATTGGTGGATTCACGTCTATGAAAGCCATGTCAGAACGCAATGATGACCCACAGTCAGCATCGCGTCCGTTCGATGCAGAGCGAGATGGTTTTGTGCTTGGCGAAGGCGCAGGTTGCGTCATACTCGAAGAGTACGAACACGCGGTAGCGCGTGGTGCAAAAATCTATTGCGAAGTTATCGGTAGCGGTCTTACTTGCGATGCTTACCACATGACAGCACCTCACCCCGAAGGATTGGGCGTGATTGCAGTCATGAATTTGGCCATCGATGAAGCAGGTTTGTCGCTTGCAGACGTGGATTATATAAATGTGCATGGCACTTCTACACCGCTTGGCGATGTGGCGGAGCTCAAGGCCATTCAGCAAGTATTTGGCGAACATGCCTACAATCTTAACATTAGTTCTACGAAATCCATGACTGGCCACTTGTTGGGTGCAGCTGGTGCAGTAGAAGCGATTGCGACGATACTGGCCATACAACATAATTTTGTGCCGCCGACTATTAATCACCATACGGCCGATCCAGCTATTGATCCTAAGTTAAACCTTACGCTCAATAAAGCTCAAGATCGTGTCATAAATGTAGCGATGAGTAACACTTTTGGTTTTGGTGGACACAATACGTCAATTATATTTAAAAAATAAATTTTATATTTTAAAAACTCAGTGAGGTTGATAAGCAAGTTTTATAGTTATTTTATTTCTCCAGACAAAGATTTAGCACGTAAGTTGAGAGCCATAATTGGTTTTACGCCTACTCGTTTGTCGTTGTTCAAACTTGCTTTTTATCATAAATCAGCAACGACTTCTGAGCCGAGTAAATCTGGTGTGTTGCGCAACAACGAACGCTTAGAATATCTCGGTGATGCGGTGCTTGGTACAATTGTAGCAGAATATTTGTTCAAAAAATACCCATCGAACGATGAAGGCTTTTTGACA
The DNA here is from genome assembly GCA_043764975.1 of Saprospirales bacterium. Classification (GTDB taxonomy): domain Bacteria; phylum Bacteroidota; class Bacteroidia; order Chitinophagales; family Saprospiraceae; genus JAYUJV01. The sequence goes on along the minus strand of JAYUJV010000262.1, from coordinate 1,330 downwards.
AAAATGCGCTCAAAGATTGTGAAGCGCGAATCGCTTAACAAAATTGCGGAAGACATGGGCTTAGACGTAATCTTGGCCGAATATAACCAAACACGACTCAGTCAAGCGATGCTCGGTAATGCACTCGAAGCACTCGTGGGCGCTATTTACCTCGAAACAGGTTATATAGAAACGCGAAGATTCATTGTGTCTAAAATTTTGCGAAAATACCTCGATATACACGAACTCGAAACGTATGACGACAATTACAAGAGCCAACTCTTGGAGTGGAGTCAGAAAAACGGGAAAGTAGTTTCGTATAAAGTTATAGCTAAGTATAAGTTTGAAAAACGAGACCGTTTCAAAATTGCTGTCTATCTAGGCGAAGACAAAATTGCAACGGCTGACGATTTTAATAAAAAATCTGCTGAACAAATTGCATCAGAGCGCGCCATCAAAATATTAGGCATAAAAGTGAATGGGGAAGCAGCCGAAGAAGAATAAATTTAAATGAAATAATGATTGGGCGAAAGCCACAGAAAAGCTACACAAGTTGATTGTGTAGCTTTTTTTATGAATATGTAAATTGACCTCCCTAAATCTGGCCCACCCCAACCCTCCCAAAAGGAGGGAGGAAAAGAAGAGGGACTTACCATCCTAGCATCAAACTTTGCGATAGAATAGTATAATTGCTTCAAAATTTGAAGATGTCCAAGTATTACAAAACATTTTAATATTTCGGTAAACGACATACTAAATTGAAAAGACATATCGTTTTATGGATAAGTACATTGAATGTTTTGAAAATATTTTTTCAAAAATGATTTTTTTTAGAAAAATTTATAAAAAATAAAAAAATATTTTTTTATTTTTTATTTTAATTTCAATAAATTATAAGTGTATGATTATCAATTAGTTATAAATATTATTTATTGAATAAAAAGACTTAAATGCTCGAAAAAGAGTATTTAAAGACTTAGATAAAGATAAAAATTTAAAAATATTAAAAATTTATTTTTAACAAAATATTAATATTTTTTACACAATTTAATTAAATTATATACCGTTTATATTTTATAATTATTTGATTAGTAATATTTTACAAATAATTATAAATATAATATTTGATTATATAATTTTCACAATGCCTTATTATTGTCATTGTGTAGGTCTTGAGATAGCTGCATCTTTGTATCATCAAAACGGAGTTACTAATAACAACAACGTTTTGAGCCACTTCGGGAAAAGTGGTTTTACCAACAGCAGACAAAAGAGTCCGCTTCGTTTTGGATATGTTCATGGGAAATGCCATACTGCGTTAGCAAGTTGAGAAGATTCGGGAAAATCAACT
>JAYUJV010000261.1:0-1056 GCA_043764975.1 Saprospirales bacterium | reverse complement strand
AAATTTAGTTTTTAACTTTTCATCGGGATTGCAAAATATTAGCTTTTTAACAAATATATAACGAAATGTTGATTTTCAATGCTATTTTTAGAAATACCAAACTGTATAAAGGTATGATTTCCAAAGGTTTCTGAATTTTTCCATATCGCATATCAAGTCTTTTCGGATATAATTGTTGGGTTCAAAAACGTTGTTTGGCTTAACTTGAAGTGCAAAAAATTGGTCTAAACATACAAAACCGCGACTATAAATAAGCATCAAACTCAGCAAAAAACAGCGGATTCGTAAGCGATGATAGGGTAGTGTGTAGCAAGTTTTGATGGTATCATCGAGCAAATTTGCGTATTGATTTTCGAGTATTTTGATGTCTTTTGTGGCGTTCGGCAATGTCTGAATTGAGCCTTGCAAGTCTTTATAAACATCAAAAATATCGTTTACAAATTGTATCAATGCGCCGATGTTAAACAAGGTTTTTTCTTCGTTTTGTTGCACGCCATTGTCCATGATGCTTTTGAAATATAAGATTGAATAACCGCCTTTTGCATACATGATTTCTGTCAATTCGGTATCAGAAAGCGAGCCATTTATTTGCGCTCTGCTACGTATTTGGTAATCCAATACTTTTTCAAAATATTCGTTAAGTAATTCATTGTCAGACTTTTGTGTTAATGTTTTTAACTTTTCATAAAAATGAATACATATTTTTTCGAGTAAATCGCCATCGCGTGCTTCGCCTTTACATAAGCGATAAATGTCTTCAGCGGAGTAATTATAATCATCTATGAGGTCATCGAAAACTGGGGTTAAGGCGCAGAAATACATGGCAATGTGTCGCTCTTTTTGTGTGAGCGATTTGCCTGTCAAAAGTGACATCCACTCGCCCAATACTGCGCCCATAATGGCGTATAATCGGAAGCGTTTGCGATAGACTTCTGGCATTGCTTTTCCTTCTTTTTCTACGACTTCGTTTACCGCAATATTCAAAATTTTATAATCGCGCAACACAATGACTATCAATAACTTATAAGCCATTCTGATGGCAATCGGAATTAATAA
>JAYUJV010000260.1:0-8217 GCA_043764975.1 Saprospirales bacterium | reverse complement strand
TTGTTTCGTTTATCTCGGAAATAAATTTACAAAGGTATGTTGTCTTTATTTTATTCTTACTATCTTTTCATAACATTACGTTTGTGAAAAAACCATGTATAAAAGTATTAAGTATTGCAGTTTATACAAAATCTAAAATATTGATTATTAGCTTTTTATCTCGACTTGAATACTTAATACTTACATACTTAATACTTTTGGACGAATACAAAAAACTTACTAGGCTATGTATTTTCACAAAAAATTAAAAGAACCTTAAAATAATATTACTTTACTATAATGTGTCTTTAACGAAAAGTTACAGCGTAAAGGTATAAAAAGCACACTTATTTTTAACTGTTTTAAAATTATTTCTAACAAGACGAAAGGCGACAGACAAGTAAAAAGCGTTTATCTTAAAAATATTTTAAGGCAATATGTAGTTACAATTAAAAAAATATTATATTTGTAAGAGATTCGTAATTAATTACTTAGTTATCCGTCGAATAAAATAGAAGATATAAGATTTTATTCAAAATTCAGTACAATTTGCAAAAAGCAATCAGCAAAATTTGCCTATTGTCTGTTGCGTATTGAAACGAGTAATGCCTAATGCTTCAATTTTATTGACTTTTTGACTACTGCTTGAATAATTACATATATTCATTATTAACATTAGACTATAGATTTTATGCGCCGTTGGATTTATCAGATTATTTTTGAAAAAATATTAGGTTGGAGTATGAAGGGAAATTTCCCTCAAGAGTTGGATAAATATATGGTGATCGTGATGCCGCATACCTCGAACTGGGATTTTTTCTTGGGCTTGTATTCACGCGCTGTTTCGGGTACGAATGTTCGCTTTACAGGTAAGCACTCGTTGTTTTTTTTCCCGCTTGGCATTATCCTAAAGTCGCTTGGCGGCTACCCGATTGACCGCCGAAAAAACCAAAATTATGTAGATGCCATCGCTGATATTTATGCCAAAGAAAAAGAATTTAAACTTTGCATCACGCCAGAAGGTACACGAAGCAGCGTGGAAAAAATCAAAACAGGTTTTTATCACATTGCCAAAAAAGCCAATATTCCGATCGTGATGGTGCGCTTTCATTTCCCAGATCGCTTGGTTGATGTGCTGACACCATTTTACCCGACAGACGACGTAGATGCCGATATGGAGTTTATCAAAGCCTCTTTTAGAGGTACAATTGGCAAAAACCGTGCTTTTGAGTTATAGTTGTCTTTTTTATAAAAAAGTAATCTTTTTATTTTTTACTTCAAAAATATAAAAATATAAACATCTGTATATCAAATATTTAAAAATATTATTTTTACTAATTTTAAATATCAAAAAATGAAAAGTCGTTACCTTACATTCTTATTTTGTGGATTACTTGGCACAACACTTTGGCTGAGTAACTCTGCTGGTCGCGCTACTGTGACTCAATCGGGCAGCACTGGCGCACCCAACGAAGACCTCATCAATGGTGTTCCGCGCACTTGTGGAGGTTGTCATGCAGGCGGTAATTTCCAGATTACGCTCGCTTTAGAAGTACTCGATAGCAAAGGAACTGCCGTTACAAAGTACTCTCCAGGCTCTACTTACACCGTAAAAGCAACCGTAAATTCGGCGGCGGCAACCAAACCTAAGGCTTATGGCTGCGAAATCGTATGCCTCAATGCAGGCGATACAGACGTAAATGGTTGGGTAACTGGTACGAATTCGGCTAATACAAAAATCGCAACTGGTGCTAAAACCAAGAGAACTTACTTGGAGCAAACTGCCGCAAGCACCAGCAATCAATTTAGTTGCAACTGGAAAGCTCCAGCTGTTTCGACTGGCAAAATCACGTTTTATGCAGCCTGTAACGGCAACAATCAAAGTAGTAGCATAGCTGGCGACAATGGTGCAGCCATTACGTTGGCGCTGACTGAAGGCTTGGTTGGCACAACCGATTTGGAAGCAACTGTGGGTACGTTATCGATTCTAAAAAATCCGATACAAGATGAATTGACCATGAATATCAATGCTGTACAAGCAGGCGCTTATCGTATCTTGATGATGGATATGAACGGCAAAATTGTATCGCAAAGTACAGAAAATCTGACGCAAGGCGCACAAATCGTGACGCGCTCTACTACGGATTTGCCTGTTGGTACTTACATATTATGTGTACAAAATTCGCTCGGAAGCATTACACGCAAGATTGTTAAGCTATAATGATTGATTGTTTTAAATAAATAAAAAAGCCACAAACGCAAGTTTGTGGCTTTTTTATTATCCTGATTATCAATTATTTATACATTAGTTTTTCGCAATAGCGAGCAAAACTGGCGTTTCTATAACCAACGGAAATTGCTTGTCATAATCTTTTGCATCAAAGCGAATTACGTTATTTCGGATTTTCGGCATCACGTTTACGACCACTTCTTCGCCATCAATAACTTGATATGCTTTTATGGCGCCGCTGTACTCATGGCCATCGGGCGCCGTGTATTCCAACACATTGTTTTTAGCAATTCGCATCCGTATGAGGCCTTGCATTTTGAGCGCAACTGGCGCTAACTCTGCACCCGACTTGACAACGATGTCGTAACGAACACCTTCTTTCATAGCACTAAAAAAACGCAAATCTATACCAGGATATATTTCTTTATACCAAATCTCGCCAAACGCATTCTGAGAGCCGTCTTTTGCTGGCAAACGCTTGTTGCCGTTCATGGTCGCATTTTCGGAGGCATCCAAAAACGATAAAGACCAAGATACGTGTTTCTTTTTTTTATGAAAAAAACCAATTTCTTTTTCTGAATTTACTCGAATCCGATCACTCAAAAACTGAATCGACATCTTGTCCAGACGACCTTTAAAACGAAGTTTGGTGTCCGATACAAGATTGGGCTCAAAAGCAACGAGTGTATTTTTTTTGACATAAGATACCGAACGCGCTTCATCGCGAGCTGGTCGGGTTTTTGTAAAATCTGCTGCATAAATATCTTGTGCAACAGCTACTTGACTCAAAAAACCACACAAAGCGGTAGCTATGATTAAAGATTTTGTGTTCATACTTATATAGTGTTATTTTTGTTTGAGGTAAAAATAACATTATGTTTTAGGCTTGAAATACATGAATATTAGATTTTGTAGTGCTTTATTTTATACAATATTTATATTAAAAATGTATAAATTATTGACTACAAATATATTAGGGATTGCAAAGATACAAATATTAATCCAAAATGTGACAGAATACGCTAAAATATTTTTATTATTATAATGTGTTTTATTGTTTTTAAATTTCAGACCCACAAAAAAAAGCGAATACGGCGCTCGCCATATTCGCTTTTTCATCATTTCACTTATATTATTGCTTTGCTATCTTTCCTGTGCTTACGCCGTTACTTGTTTTTAGGGTATAAATATATTGCCCAATCGCCAAATTTGACGCATTTACAGCGATGTTTTCATCATTTGCTACATTGTCATATTGTTGCTCCAACACAACTTTACCCAACAAATCAAAAATCGTAACGCTCACATTGTCAGCGTTTTGGAATTTATTCTGGATATAAAAATTCGTGAAAAACGGATTGGGATATGCGTGGCTTTCAAGCGTGGCAACTTCTTTTGTACCTGTTGTTGTTTTTAGATCAGTAATTGTCTTTACGCCACTTGCCGTCCTAGACCAAGTAAATCCACAACCTAAGCCGATAAAATCAGATTGCTCTAATGTAATAATAGGTCCAGTATCACCTTTTACAACTTCAATGTCAATGGCATTGGCAGAAAAACAAATATCCTCTACTTTACCACTTCTATTTGCTATGTATGTTAGCGTGAAAATAGTCGTATTGTCTATAAGGTTTTTAGATACTGCTGTTGAATCATACCAAAGAACACGAAATATACCTTTATCATTTGCATTATATCCAGATTTTTTAGGTAAACTACTTGATGTTTCTACTAAAATCAAGTCATAGTCTTCAGATTTCCAACTCAAACCCCATTGAAAACCAAGCATATTCTTGAAGTTTTTAACTTCGACTTTGACCTTAAAAATATCGTCAATGGCTACATTACTTTTTTCACTTTTGAGGCGAAATTCGGTTTTGTCAGTTGTTTGTGCTGATGCTATTTGTGTAGCGAAAAGCAAGAAAAATAGGTTTGCTAAAAACTTGTGCATGATAAAAAATTTAAAATTTGTTGAAAAGGATTTTATATAACACAAAGTTGCTGACTTCTCTTTTATGCCACAAGTACAGAAAATGGCATTTGTTGAGCATTTAAAAAATATTATTATTCATAAATACTTAATAATCAATAATTTATAAAATAAAAATATATCTTTTTGTTGAGTATTTTAAAAATAAAATAAATAAATTTTAACATAAAAAAATAGGAAATACAACGATTGCTGTATTTCCTATCTAATTTTATAAAGGCGTTGTGTTGCCAGATATATCTATTAAAATATTATTGCGCTTCTGCCACCACTTCTTTTACCTCAGGCACCATGCGCTGCAACATACCTTCTATACCACTTTTCAAAGTAACCGTAGAAGAAGGACAACCACTACAAGAACCTTGCAAGATTACCGTAACCGTACCTTCCACGAATGACTTGAATTCGATGTTGCCACCGTCCATTTCTACCGCTGGTTTCACGTAAGTATCGATGAGGTCGCGGATACGAACCGAAATTTCGCCATCTTGACCATCAGGAATAGCGCCGATTTTGTCTGCTTCTATCTTTGCCATGGCTTCCGTAAAACCGTCTTTTAAGACTGGTTTTTCATCTTCCATATATTTTTTGATAAAATCTTTTGCATTGAGCATAATGTCCTCCCAAGCGTAATTAAACTCTTTCGAGATCGTGACGAAGTTGCCACTGATATAAACGCCCTTCACGTAAGGCAACTCGAATAAGGCTGCGCCGAGTGGCGACCACTCTTTCGCAAAAGCCTCCTCGCGGAAGTCGGCTGTGCCACGATACAACATTCGGTTGGTCACAAATTTCAAAGATTCTGGGTTCGGAGTTTGCTCCGTATATAACATTACTGGATTTTTTACTGCTTCCATGACAATGGGAAATTGAATATGATAATTAAAAAATATTTTACTAAAAAAACTGCTACAAAATTAATACAAAAAACGATGCAAAAGTTCCTTCGCACACGCTTGTTACTAAAAAATGACATCTATAAGTTATTAACCATACAATTCGTAATGAATTTGACGTTTATCATAGCCCAAATCCACCATTAGTGTCGCGACAGCTTCGTCAATCATGGCGCTCCAGCCACATATATAAAAAGCAACGTCAGCGCGAGGCGTTGGGTACATTTTTCTATAAATATCATGTACATAACCTTGCGTCGTACCAGCTACGTTTTCGCGCGAAAGCGCAACCGAAAACTGGATTTGATCAGGAAAGTCTATCATCAATTGCTGCCACTCTGCTGCATAAAGGATGCCGCTTTTGTAGCGCGTGCCAAAAACAACATGAATCTTACGAAATGCTTTGGATTGCGCCACCAAATCGCGTATCATGCTCCGAAAAGGTGCTACGCCAGTACCAGTACAAATAAAAACCAAGTCGTTTTCGAGTTGTGCCGGTAAATAAAATGCGCCATCTGGCCCTTTAAACTTGATGGTGTCGCCCACTTTCAAATCCTCGAACAGGTAGCGTGTGCCTGCACCGCCTTCGAGTTGTGCAATACAAAATTCGAGCGTATTGTGTTCGTTCGGTTCGCTCGCAATCGAGTAGCTACGCCAACGTTTTAGCCGCTTATCGCTAATCGGCAAATCCATGGTTACGAATTGTCCTGCCTTGAAATTAAAAATTTCCTCGCCTTGTATTTTCACGCCAAACAACTTCGTATTCGGCGATTCCTCTTTGATGTATGTCACGATACTTTCGTGCCAAACTGTTGCCATTCTTCTTTCTTTTTTGCTACAAATGTAACATTTTTAAGCAATTCATTGTTTTAATAAAAGGTTTTAAAGTAAGCAAAATGACATTTTTTCAATAATTTTTAGCCTTAACATTCATTTCAGTTGTCGATAATCGTACATTTGTGATAAATAGATTTTTTTGAATATGGAAAATAAAAATAAGAAAGGTTTAGATATGCAATTGCTCCGAAAAGTATTCGGAGAAGCACGTGAATACAAGCGCTATATGTGGCTTGCAGGATTGATGACAATCGTGATTGCGCCACTTTCTCCGTTTCGCTCGCACTTGATTCAGTGCATGGTCGATGACCACATTTCCATCAATGACCTTAGTGGTTTGGCAAAGTTAGCATTATGGATTGTCGCCTTGATTGTGTCCGAAGGCGTGTTGCAGTTTGTGTTCAAAATCTTAACGAACTGGCTCGGACAAGCCGTCATTAAAGATTTGCGTGTGCGAGTGTTTCAACATATATCGTCTTTGCAATTGTCGTACTTCGACAATACGCCAATTGGCACATCAACTACGCGCACCATTAATGACCTCGAAACCATGAATAGCGTGTTTTCGGAAGGCATCATCACGATTATCGCTGATATGCTAACAGTAATTTTGGTATTTTTATTTATGATGTACACGAGTTGGAAATTGACTTTGGTTTGCCTCGTCACAGCACCTTTTTTGATATTGTCGAGTTATGTTTTTAAAGAAAAAGTAAAAGATTCGTTTCAGCAAGTACGCGGAGAAATTGCGAAAATGAATGCGTTTTTGCAAGAACGGATTTCGGGTATGCGGATTGTACAGATATTCAATGCCGAGCAGCAAGAATACGAAAAATTTCAAGCTATTAATACAAAATTGACAAAAGCACACGTGGACGGTGTGTTTTATTACGCTGTTTTCTTTCCAGTTGTAGAGATTTTGTCCGCAGCATCGCTTGGCCTCATGGTTTGGTATGGTGCAGGTGGTGTCATAGATGGGCATATCACGCTTGGCGTTTTGGTGGCGTTTCCGATTTATATCAGTATGCTTTTTCGACCAATACGGATGCTCGCCGATAAATTTAATACCTTACAAATGGGCCTTGTGGCCGCCGAACGCGTGTTTGCATTGCTTGACAAAACCGATGCCATAGAACCAAGTGGCAACATCGAAGCCAATAAATTCAAAGGACATATTTCTTTTAAAAACGTAAATTTTAGTTACATAGAAGACAATCCTACTTTGAAAAACGTTAGTTTTGAAGTAAAACCAGAAGAAACGTTGGCCATAGTTGGTAGCACAGGCTCAGGCAAAACGACGATTATCAGTTTGCTCAATCGTTTTTATGAAATCCAAAGTGGCGTCATTGCCGTTGATGGACAAGATATTCGTACATTTCAGTTAGAAAGCCTTCGCCGACGTATGGCGATTGTGCTACAAGATGTGTTTTTATTTTCGGGTTCGGTCTTAGAAAACATTACGCTCAAAGACAATTCTATTTCGCGCGAGCAAGTCATTGCGGCTTCAAAATTGATTGGCGCACATGACTTTATCGAAAAACTAAATGGTGGATACGACTACCAAGTCATGGAACGCGGCGCTACCCTTTCTATGGGGCAACGCCAGTTAATTTCGTTCGTTCGTGCCTTGGTTTTTGATCCAGATATTTTGATTCTGGACGAAGCGACTTCTTCCGTAGATCCTGAAACAGAAGCAGTTATACAATTTGCGATTGAAAAATTGATTAATAAAAGAACGTCTATCATCATTGCGCACAGACTTTCTACGATTCGGAAAGCAACCAATATTATGGTCATGGAGCGTGGCGAAGTAAAAGAATTTGGTTCGCACGAACAACTATTACAGGTAGCTGACGGACATTACAGAGAACTATATGACATGCAGTATGCAGCCGTATTGATGGCTTAAAAATAACAAAGAGATAAATAGGAGCTACTTAGCCATTTATCGAATAGACTGAAAACCATAAGACTTTTCTCAAAATTCAATACAATAGGCAATACAAAATAGGCAAATTTTGCCGAAAATCGTTGCTTATTGTTTATTGTTTATTGAAAACGAATAATGCCTAAATACTTACGATGAATACATATAATCTTAAATCATATTGGAAAATATATTTGGCTATTGCAGGCGTTTTGATTATCTTAATCTCGATGTTTTTTACTGATTATTTGGCTAAAAAACTAGCGGAAGAAGAACGTAAAAAAATAGACAATTGGGCGTTGGCGCTTCAAAAAATAAATGAATTGCCTGATCCCAATACAGATATTACCTTGCATAC
>JAYUJV010000259.1:0-8222 GCA_043764975.1 Saprospirales bacterium | reverse complement strand
CAACTTCAACTACAACTGGTGCTTCGACTACTGCCTCAACAACTGGTGCAATTTCTTCAACTACAGGTGCTTCTACGATTGGTTCTTCTTTTTTCTTTGGTGCTTTAGCTACACCGAAAACAGCAACACGATGTGCTTCTTTTTCGATCTTAGTTTCAGCAGCTCTTGATGAAACCTTATTTTCTTTGATTTCAACAAATTCATTGTACTTTGTATCAGCTTGCTCAACTGTGAGCGCACCTTTACTAACACCACGCATAAGGTGTTTTTTGAACATCACACCTTTAAAACGCAAGATAGCACGTACAGTATCTGTAGGTTGTGCACCTTTTGTTAACCATTCGTATGCTTTGTCACGATCAATCGTGATAGTAGCAGGTTTTGTAAGTGGATTGTAAGTACCGATTTTTTCGATAAAACGACCATCACGTGGAGCGCGTGCATCCGCGATAACGATGTGGTAGAAAGGAGCTTTTGCGCGTCCGTGGCGCTGTAAACGAATTTTTACTGGCATGTAATTAATACAATTTTTAGTAAATCAATAACTGACTAATTTCAAAATGAAGCATCAGTTTTTTTATGAATGGCTGCAAAGGTAATTATTTTTATTTGATAATGTCAATAGTATTCTAAAACTTATGTTAATTATTTATAATTATTATTAAAAAAAACAATAATCATAGCGTTTTTGGAGTATTTTTACAGCAAGATTTAAAATAAAATACAATGAGCAGACAAATACTTTTTTTATTTCCTACTTTATTCATGTCTTTTTTGGGTTTTTCGCAGTCCAATATCAAAGGCATTATCAATAATTATGCCCACGTGAGCGACCTTGATACCTGTGCGGCGGAGCTTTCGCTTGATGCGGTAACGGGCTTTGGCAAAGGTACAAAAATATTGATTATTCAGATGCAAGGTGCGGCCATGAACGAAACCAATTCGGCGAATTATGGCAACATCACAAACGTCGGCAATGCAGGCGTTCACGAACTCAATTTTGTGGATAGTATTTATGGCAATTCTATTTATTTAAAATATTTTTTAAGAAATAAATATGACTTGAATGGAAATGTTCAAGTTGTGACTATTCCGCAATATAAGAATGTAACCGTAACGGATACTTTGCGAGCTACGCCTTGGAATGGCCTGAGCGGTGGCATTATCGCGCTCGAATCGAGTGGCGACATCACGCTCAATGCGCCCATTTCGGCTGATGGTGCTGGTTTTCGAGGTGGAAATGCAGTCACTGTCACACCCAACAACTGCTCTTGGGTCAATAACATTACCGATTATTTTATAAATACAAACAACTGGCGCGGCACATATAAAGGCGAAGGTTTGGTGATGAGCAAATTCGGAAAAGAATGTGGCCGTGGTGCGCAATCCAATGGCGGCGGCGGCGGCAATGACCACAATACTGGCGGTGGCGGTGGCGGACAACTCACGCGAGGTGGCAATGGCGGCAAAAACAACGAACCTTCTACGTTCGGTTGTCAAGGGCCAAATGCTGGAATTGGCGGCAAGCCGATTCCGAATGCTACCAATCGTTTGTTTTTTGGCGGCGGCGGTGGCGCAGGCCACGGCAACAATGGCTCGGCTTCTGACGGTGGCCGCGGTGGTGGCATTTGTTTAATTATTAGCAAAAACATCCTTTTTAATAAATACGATATTTCGGCCAATGGCGCAACGGCAGCTGTTGGGTTTGGCGATGGTGCTGGTGGTGGTGGCGCGGGTGGCACGCTCTTAATTTCGACCAATTCGACTTTGGGTACTGGAAGTGCAACGGCGAAAGGTGGAAACGGTGGCAATCAAGATGAGGCTGGGGTTGCGCGTTGTATGGGCACTGGCGGTGGCGGAAGTGGCGGTCGTGTCTTATGTACAGCTGTAATTTCGGCTAATGTTGCGGCTGGTATTTCAGGTATCATCAAAAACTCGACTTCGCCTTGTAACAACACAAATGGTGGTGCTGAAAATGGTACAAATGGCATCGTAGAAAATAATGTTCAGTTAATCGTTGCTACTGAATTAAATTCAAAATTATTGTTAAAAAAAATACCTAAATCAGTTATCGTTTGTAATGGTGAGCAAGCGATTTTTACGCTCGATGCACTCGGTAAAAACACAACCTATATTTGGCAAGTTGATAATGGCAACGGATTTGTGGACGCCACAAATGGTACTATATATAATGGTGTAAAAACCAATACACTTATCGTCGATAATTATTCGCCACTTTTTTCGAGTTATAAATACCGTTGTATCTTGAAGGACGCTTGTGGCGGCTCGTTGTTTAGCAACAATGTGACTATGACCGTTTTGTCAAAACCTGTGGCGAGTTTTTCGACTGCTGTTACGAATAATACCACGATTTTGACGACTAATTTTTCTACGCCAGGTGCTAGTTATTTTTGGGAATTTGGCGATGGAAAAACGAGTACAGATAAGTCGCCGATACATCTTTATACAAAAGACGATATTTATACCATTACTTTAAAAGTTACAAATGCTTGTGGTTCAACGATTTATAGTGAAGATATTGCGATAGTGTCGCCGCCAAAAGCAGATTTTAAATATACAAATACAGTCGGTTGTGCGCCTTTGACGGTTACTTATATCAGCAAATCTTCTGCCAATACATCGAGTGTGACATGGACTTTTCCTGGCGGAGATCCACCTGCATCAACGGACGATACGGTTACGGTTGTGTATAATATAGCTGGCATTTATGACGTGACTTTGATTGCCGAAAACACAAAATTTGGCGATGTGGCGAAGTTTGAAAAACTCGTAGAAATAAAACCTCAACCCGATGCTCAATTCACGATGACTGTTACGAATGGTCAAAATGTAGCCTTCACAAATACGTCCCTTTTTGGAAAAATCTATTCTTGGACTTTTGGCGACAATGCGTATTCGGATATTCAAAATCCAAAACATACGTATTTGAAAGATGGAACTTATACGGTTACGCTCGTGGTTCAGAACGATTGTGGTACGAAATCTATATCGCAAAAAATAACGATTGTTACGCCGCCAACGGCTAATTTTGTGGCCGATACGCTGACAGGTTGTCCGCCATTTGTTGTAAAATATAAAAGTACTTCAAGTGCCAATACAAACAACTTTTTTTGGACGTTCGAGAAGGGGATTCCTAGTACTTCGACGCTGCCAAATCCGATTGTGACCTATGGCGAAACTGGCGTTTGGGACGTTAGTTTGGTTTCGAGTAATGTGGCTGGTAAAGATACGTTATTCAAAAAGGGTTTTGTAAAAGTAAAGACATTGCCCGAAGCAAAATTCAAGTTTGAAAATACAAATGCAAAGAATTATATTTTTAAAAACAGCTCAATAAACGCGACAAAATACGCTTGGGATTTTGGCGATAAATCATTGATTGTCAAGGAGAACGAACCGAAACATACGTATCTGAAAAGCGGAAAATATGTAGTAAAATTAACAGCTTCAAACGAGTGTGGCTCGAATGTAGCGGAATCCGAAATTGTGATTAATAGTCAAATTTCATGTTCAGATTTAGGTATAAGTTTTTATCCAAACCCAACTTATGACGTAACACGACTTACATTTGGCGGAGAAATAAGCTCGGAAATAACTTACCTTTTATGCACCATTGATGGCCGAGTATTGGAACGTGGCGTGATTGCAAAAGATAGCAGCGAAAAGGAATTTGACCTTAGCAATCAAGCCAGTGGCGTTTTCGTTTTTTATCTAAAATGCGACACCCAAACCTTTGTCCGTAAAGTGATGCACTTGAATGAGTAATGTTATAAAGTTTAAGTATTTTTTAATGAAAACAACTTTTTACGTTTTAAATGCCATTACGTTGGCAAAGTCCCTCCTTTGGAGGGATTAACTTCGTTGAGGGCTTCGCCGTTTAGGGAGGATTTTTAATATGTTCCAAATAACAACAATCACAACAGACGATGAAATTACGCAATTGCTTGATTTGCAGGCAATTAATTCATCTTTAACCGTTTCAAAAGAAGTGGCTGAAAGCCAAGGTTTTGTAACCGTTCGGCACAATTTAGGTTTGCTAAAAGCGATGAATGAAGCGATTCCGCAAGTCATCGCGAAAGATGGCGATAGGGTAGTGGGCTACGCGCTCGTGATGTTGCCGAGTTTTGCGGCCTTGATTCCTGTGTTGCAACCGATGTTTGATTTATTTTCAAAGATTAACCTTGACAAAAAAAGCGTTTCGGATTATAAATATTACGTAATGGGTCAAGTTTGCGTCGCCGAATCGCATCGTGGACTAGGCGTTTTTGATGCTTTGTATCACAAACATCGAGATTTATATTCAGCAGATTATGAAGTTTGTATTACCGAAATCGCTGCCCGAAATACACGCTCGATGCGTGCGCACGAGCGTGTTGGTTTCCACACTTTTCATACTTTTGAAGATGCAACCGACGTTTGGAATGTCGTGGCGTGGAATTTTGATTGAGTGTAAAAGTTGGTTTTTATCTACGTACACGAATTTTTCAATTTTAATTAAAAAATTCGTGTAATTCGTTAAATTCGCCTTTCAATTTGTGTTTTATTATTTTTTAGTTTTTTTCGAAATTCGTATTGTTTAAAAAATTCGGATAAAATAATTTAGTTAATGAGTTATATATTCATATTAAAATTCAGTTTACTTTTTTCAAAAAATACTTTAAAAATACTTCAAAAAATATTCATTTTAACTTTCAAATTATAAACACTTTTCAATTTTTCAAAACTTATGTTAAAAAACGCTTTACATTTATTTATTTTTATAAATATCTTATTATCAGTATCTTGTAAAAATAATGCAGCGACAAACCAAGCTCCAAATCAAGCGGCGACAGAAACTAAAATTACTGCAACAGCCGACACCTCAAGTAAAAAATTGACGCTCGACGAAATGCTCGCGAAGGCAGAAGTACCAGTGTTGTGTTATCATCACATCAGAGAATTTGATACGCGAAAAGCCTTGCGCATGAAAGAATATGAAGTGACGCCAGCCGCTTTCAACGATCAAATGCAAGCCTTGGCAGACAACGGTTTTCATACCGTTTTGCCAGAGCAACTCTACGATTATTTGACAAAAGGTAAGGCTTTGCCCTCTAAACCAGTCATGCTCACTTATGACGATACGGACGAAGAGCAGTTTTCGATTGCCAAACCAGCTATGGATAAACATGGATTCAAAGGCGTGTATTTCATTATGACCATTTCGATTGGTCGCCCGAATTATATGAGTGCAGCGCAAATCAAACAACTTTCGGACGAAGGCCACAACATCGCTTGCCACACTTGGGATCACCACAAAGTAACCGCTTATACCGAAACCGATTGGGATATTCAGATGATAAAACCGCGTAAGAAATTGGAAGACATCACAGGTAAAAAGATAGAATATTTCGCCTATCCATTCGGACTTTGGGACGAAAAAGCAGCCACCGAACTCGACAAACGCGGCTATAAATTGTCGTTTATACTCTCCACAAAACGCGATGTCGCGATGCCATTACAAACTGTTCGCCGCATGATTATCCCTGGCACTTGGACACCCGACGGTATGCTGAAAGCCATGAAATCAACTTTCCATTTGGTCGGATAAAAATCGAATAAAGCTTAATCAGCAACTTTCGATTCTCGATTTTCGACTTTCGGTTTTGTTTTTCAATATTTTATAAAAAAAAGTGCAATTGCTTGACCATCAAACAATTGCACTTTTTAATTTCTCTCACGACTCACGATTTTACCTCACATTTAGCAACTTTCGACTCTCGTCTTTCGACTCTCGATTCCTCACGACTCACGATGCCTTCACCATCCGCCAACAATAATGAATTTTCTTATCCCTAAAATCATTCGGAACAGTTTGCGCGCTGATGTTTTTGATACTTGCTGCGTTGATATTGGCTTCGTCAAGTTTGAATTTTCTAAAATTAGTCGAAAAATACAACACGCCGCCAGGACTTAGTAAACGTAACGTTTCGTTAATCATCGGCACATGGTCGCGTTGAGTATCGAGGATGTCTTTCATACGTTTGCTGTTGCTAAAAGTTGGCGGATCCAAGACCACCAAATCGTAACTTTCGGAAGGCTGATCCAAGAGCCACTGCTTCACATCGGCTTGCACGAACTCATGCTTCGCACTCCACAACTCGTTGATAACGAGGTTTTTATCTGCCCATTTCAAATATGTATTCGACAAATCAACGGTCGTGCTGCTCGCTGCACCGCCCGATGCCGCATAGACCGTAAACGAGCCAGTATAAGCAAAAAGATTCAAAACACGCTTGCCAGCCGATTCTGCTTTGACCATGCTTCGCGTGTTGCGGTGATCCAAAAACAAGCCAGTATCTAAGTAGGTTTTTAGGTTTACCAAAAACTTTAAACCATTTTCATGGACTTGAAAAAAGGCTTTTACATCTTCTACTTTTTCGTATTGCTGCGTACCGAGTTGCTGTTTTCGCTCTTTGAGTATAATCTGTGGACGCGGAATTTCGAGCAATCCAGACAACACAAAGACAATTTCTTTGAGCCATTCGGCGTGCATTTCGTCCGTCATGCTATGCTCGCGATGGTACTCGCACATATACACATTCGAGCCATAAATATCTATACTAAACGGATATTCGGGAATGTCGTGGTCGTAGATTCGATAACAATCCAACCCTTGTTTGCGCGCCCATTTTGCATAATGGCGATACATTTTTAATATCCTATTTTGAAATGCTTCCATATTTTTATTTTTAATCGAGAGTCGAGAGTCGAAAATCGAGAGTTGCTAATTAAGAGAAATCGAAATACAACGAGAGTCGAGAGTCGAAAATCGAGAGTTGTTTTAATCGAAAGTAGAAAGTCGAAAATCGAAAGAAACCAAGAAGAAGTCGAAAATCGAAAATTGCAACTTTCGTCTTTCGACTCTCGTCTTTGACTTTCGATTTTCAACTTTCGTCTCTCGACTTTCGACTTTCGACTTTCGATTCCTCATTTTATCCCTTCATACAACCAATTCGCCATTATTTGACGATTGGCTTCATATACAAAACGTTGCTGATCGTTCGGATTTTGAATATTACCCATTTCGACATAGACCGAAACTGGACGCGTTTCGCGCAACATAAACAAATCGCGTGCTGTGGACGAGCCATCGTATTCACGTGTTTTGGAATATTTTGCCTCAAACAAATTGCGACATTTATTCGCCAATCGCTCACCTGCATTACTGCCAGGTTTGAAATAAAAGAAGACATCAGTCTGCTCTTTTTTACTTCGGCTATCTATATGTATAATAATTAATTTTTGGTTGCTATCGCTCACGCCTTGTTTTCGATGGCGTTTATACAGTCCATTGATGGCCTCGGCGCGATCTTGAAGGCGTTTTTTCTGATCGAGTGGCATACGCTCATTTTCCCAATGCACTTCGTCCTCATCGCAAGGCAAATAATTGCCGTCGCGGATGCCGTCATTTGGGTCGCGCGTAATCATATAAACGATGGCGCCATGTTCGAGCAAGTTTTTGGCCAATCGAATACTGACATCATAAGCGTATTCGTCTTCGCAAATGGTTTTACCTTTCCATTTGCTCATCGAGCCAGGGTCGGGCCCGCCATGACCTGCATCTATATAATATACTTTTCCTTTTAGGTTATTGTCTTTTTTTGTTACATCGCCTTTGTCAAAAATCGGAATAGGTTTATCGCCTTTCGAGATGGTTTTCGCTTCCGTTTTTTCGATGATGTCGTCTGGACAATACAGCGTATGATACGGAATCCAAAGCACACGATCTTTCGTAAATTTTTCGGCTCTCAAATCCTCTTTATACGCACGTTCGTTGTAGTTTTCGATGTTTTTTGCAGCATTTAAATCGCAATCGGCGGACGAGCGAATACTTTTACCATCGTATTTATAAATCAAAATGGGCAATTTATAAGTTCCATTTTTTTGCAAAACTTCATCATCGTCCATGCCATTGAGGTTATAAAACTTGTCGATGTTGCATTCATAATCGTCGAGGTGGAAACGGCGCAAGAGGGATAAAACACCTTCGCCATTGCGTGCTTTTACGCTCACAAAATTCGTTTTTGCAACACTCGAAAAACCAGAAAAGACCACAAAACAAGTTATAAATACGTGTACCCGAAACCTCATAAACGATTTTAATAGAAATATTATTAAGATAAAATGTTTTAAATAATTGATAATCAATGTTTTATATAAATATT
>JAYUJV010000258.1:0-3016 GCA_043764975.1 Saprospirales bacterium | reverse complement strand
AGGGAAAGCAACCAAACTGCCTACAAAAAAATAGATGAGTGCGGCATATATCGGGTGTCGAAAATAACGATACGGGCCATTCGTGACCAATCCGCCGTTGGTTGTGTTGGCTGCTGCATGAAAGCTACGTAAGCCAAAAGTCAGTCGCGCCCACAGCATCAAGGCCGCAGCACAGATCTGAATCGCAATGCCTGATATGTTATCGGCAAATACAAGTTGCTGAAAATACAAAAACAAAAAGGCAAATATGACTACCAATAATGCGAAAATTGAACTTGTTTTGTTGTTCATGTTACTTACGTGTGGCCAATTGGTAATTGGCCGTTTTGTGTACGTGCGGCCAATTACCAATTGGGCGTGTTGTGTATGTGCGGCCAATTGGTAATTGGGCGTACTACGATTGTAAATTATTAATATATATAGGTTCAATTACCAATTGAACGCACGTTACATGCCCAATTACCAATTAGCCACACGACTGCACGTGACGTTTAATTACTTTTTTGCCCCACCATAAATACAGCGTTACCCATCAATAATTTTCCGTTTTGCCAAAAACCTCGAAACACTGGACTGTCACACATATATATGATAGCGCCTTTGCCCATGTCTTGCACACTATATTCCATAGCATCTTTTAGGTCTTGTTGCGCTTTCGAGCCTACGAAACCAACGATTTTAGCACTGTTGTCTAAGCGGCTTACGTTCCAAGTGTCTTTAAGTGGTGCGAAGTGTAAAGTATTGGTTTTCAGGGTATAATAATAATTTGGCAAGCCAAATCCGAGTGGATGCGAGTTGTCCATAGTGGTTTTGAATATAGCACCAGGTATTTGCTCCGTTATCCCGATACGCTCACGATCCGAGTATGTATCGAGTTTGTGATTTACGACACGCTCGGTTGGCTTTTGCAAATTAAAGCCTTTTTGATCTTCAAAACTATGCAGCGCTTCTTCGAGTGCAATCAATCGTCCGCCGTCCGAAATCCAATTTTTTATTTTTTCTAATGTCGGATTATCGAGTTCATAACTACCGTCGGGCATCACGATAACATCGTATTTGCTGAGGTCGGCGCGTTTGAATTTATCGACGTGTAGCACCGTGATTGGGTAATTGAGATCTTGCTCAAAATAATACCACAAATGCCCGAAAGCATTGTTGCTCACTTCTTCGCCGCCCAAAAGTAACACACGTGGCGCCGCCAAATAACGAACCGCTTGCGAACCAAAATCATGTCCACTTTCTACAAAACCTGTACTCACAGCGGTCAAATCTTGCTCAAAAGTTGCCGCGATGGTTTTTACTTTTGAGTCAAAAGCATTGCCTAATCGCTTATTGTCGGCACGTGTCAAGATGAGCGTGCCAGCATCGTATTGTTTTCCTTCTATTTTAAAAGGCGTGGTTGAAAATCTAAAATGAATATTTTGGCATAAAGCTGCTGCTAAAAACTGTACATTCGAGAGCGAGTTCCAACGTGCAACATAAGCATAAGGCGTAGGATTTGAACCTAAATTTGATTTGTATTCATTAAAATTATAACCTTTCACAACGTCAATTTTAGTCTTTGTGGCGTAAGCCTCCAAACCATAAGCGTAAGGCAAAGTCCAAGCCGTGATGTCATACGTTAAGCTATCGACTAAGTCTGATTTTGGATCAAAAAGTACTTGTGTCAAAACAGACATTGGCTGATAGGCGCTGATGACGAGGTCGGTTTGTTCTATCATCACGATATGCTCCGTTTGGCGTGTGTAATCGTATGCTTTTACGTTGCCAAGTGCCGTTCCGTACTGAATTTTATGCGTATCGAGTAATTTACAAAGGCTTTTTAATTTATTCTGATTTGTATTTTTGACAATATAAGTCTTGTATTCGCCTTGCGGATTACTCTGATTGTTTTTGAAATACGTCGCAAAATTATTGACCAATGCGGCGGCATTTTGTGAAGCAATTTCGACGGTACTCAAACTCGTAGTATAATGGTGTTGTATGCGATCGGCAAGCGTGAGCGTGTCGCCGGCTTCGCCAATCACAGCGCGACCTGCACCGATGCCGCCTTGCTCATACGTCATACCGATAGCGCCGTTGTAAGTCGGATAGGTGTCGCCGTAGCTCGGATAAAACAAATCGAAAACCTCGCGCGTGAAGTACAACCAACCGTTGGCATCAAAATATTTAGCATGGTTTTTACCGACTGTCGTCTGAAAATCTATTTGCCAAGGCGTGATATATTTATGGTAAGGTTGCGCCGCTGGCGCAAAATAATAAGGTTCGTCCCAACCTTGCTCATGTACATCGGGGTGTACGTGTGGCATCCAATCATGGTATTTGCGGAGTCTGTTTTGCGTTTCGACCTGTGTTGCCCAAGCCCAATCGCGATTGAGATCGAACAAATAATGGTTCACGCGGCCGCCTGGCCAAGGCTCGATGTGTTCGTTGCTATATAATTGCACATCAGCATCGCGGTTGCATACATCGCGATACCAGTGTGTATAGCGATCATAACCATCAGGATTTTGCGATGGGTCGATGATAACAACTGTGTTTTTGAGCCAATCTTGTATTTTTTCTTTTTGTAACAATTCAAACGCAACTTGCATACTACATTCAGAACCTGCGGCTTCGTTGCCATGCACCGAGTAGCCCAACCAAACAATTACAATCGGTTCTTTTTCTACGATTTTGCCTTGCATGAGTCCACAACGGATTAGGTTATTGGTGCGGATTTGCTCCAAGTTAGCGATATTTTCTTTGCTGGATATGATAGCGAGCAACTGGTCGCGCTCTTCGCCAGTTTTGCCATAATGTTGCAAACGCATCTTATCAAGGTGATTTTTGCTGAGGTACTCGAAATAATCGACGAGTTGGTGGTGCGCCGTATATTGATCGCCGAGTTGATGCGGCAAAAATTCGGATGGTGAAAGTACTTTTTGAGCAAAAGCAGTTTGAAACATTGTCATGTACAACAATGCCAAGATAAGTAGTGGCTTTTTCATATTAATATTTGGTAAAAATGGTGTGT
>JAYUJV010000257.1:0-8239 GCA_043764975.1 Saprospirales bacterium | reverse complement strand
TTAAGGAAACCGCCGTACACGTAAGTACATACGGTGGTGTGAGAGGACGGCAAATAGAAAACTGCAAGCAGTCTTCTATTTGCCTCCTACTTTAATTTAAGAATTGAAGTGATTCCAACCTTGCGCTTTGAGCGCGTGTTTTTTGCCAGCTTCGGTAAATAAATTTACACCGTCGGCAGCATCTGTGATTTCACCCATGATGTAAATATCGGCTAGGTATTTTACTTTTTCTATGTCATTTGGCGATACGGTAAATAACAATTCGTAGTCTTCGCCACCATTCAAGGCACAAGTGACAGGATCTAATTGGAATTTTAGGGCCATCAATTTTGCTTCGTTGTGCATAGGCACTTGAGGCTCTTCGATGAATGCGCCTACTCCAGACTGTTTGCAGATATGAAATAGTTCAGAAGCTAAACCGTCCGAGACGTCTATCATACTTGTAGGTATGAGTTGATTGCGATCAAAGGATTCAAAGATGTCTTTTCGAGCAACTGGTTTTAATTGGCGACCAATTAGGTGTTTTTGATCTTCGAGGTCAGGCTGAATCTTTGGGTCGCTGAGGTAAATTTGTTTTTCGCGCTCAAGGATTTGTAAACCTAAATATGCAGCACCAAGGTCGCCGCTGACACAAATTAAATCTCCTTTTTTTGCACCGCTACGATATACGATTTTATTTTTTTCGGCTTGACCGATAGCTGTTACCGAAATAAACAAACCTTTTGGCGATGAAGTGGTGTCACCACCTACTAAATCTACGTTATAAAAATCGCAAGCGGCATATACGCCTGCATAGAGTTCTTCGAGCGCCTCTACCGAAAAGCGGTTACTGAAAGCCAGCGACAACATAATCTGGGTTGGGCGAGCATTCATGGCATATATGTCGGATACATTGACCGAAACGAGTTTCCAGCCGAGGTGTTTGAGTGGCATATAGGCCAAATCGAAATGAATACCCTCTACTAAAATATCTGTAGAAACAACGGTCATGAAAGTGCCGCTGTCGAGTACAGCTGCATCGTCACCAATACCTTTGAGCGATGATGGCTGTCGATAAGTATTATTTTTTGTTAAATGGTCAATTAAGCCAAATTCTCCAAGCGTATTTACGTCTGTTCTTGTCATGTATGTATTAGTACAATTATTTAAAAAAAATATCTATTAAAATAGTGATTTACTTTATTAAGAAATTATATACCTAGCCAATCCATTGTGTTTTGGTAATAGATTTTATGTTTTGTGTGTTCGCTCAATCCCATGTTTTCGATAAATGCGCCGATTTCTAAATCGCCGAGTGGAAAAGGATAGTCCGAACCAAGCGTAACTTTGTCTTCGCCAACCATATCGATGACGTATTGAAGCATTTTTTCGTCATGTGTGATACAATCTACCCAAAAATGACCCAAATAATGTTGCGGTGCTCGATGATTATCAATGGCGACTAAGTCGGGGCGACAATTGTAGCCATGTGTAATACGACCGAGTGTAGGTAAAAAAGAGCCTCCAGCGTGTGCAAAATTCACTCTCAATTTTGGCAAGCGCTCAAAAATGCCACCAAAAATAAATGCACAAACTGCACGTGCTGTTTCGGCAGGCATTCCGACCAACCAAGGTAACCAGTAACGTCGCATAGATTCTTCGCCCATCATTTCCCAAGGGTGTACGAAAACTGCCATATCGAGATCTTGACAGGCCTCGAAAATTGGAAAAAATTGAGCTTCATTTAGATTTAGTTGATTCACGTTTGAGCCAATCTGTATGCCAGGTAAACCAAGTGCTTTACAGCGTTCTAACTCCTTGATAGCCAATGTAGTATCTTGCATCGGTATCGTACCAAGACCAATGTATTGTTTTGGAAAATCAGAAGAAAGTTCAACTATATGGTCGTTCAGAAATTCAGAGAGTGCCAAGGTATCTTTGGCTTTTGCCCAATATGAAAACATAACTGGAATGGTACAAACTACTTGTTGGGCAGTTTGGAAAGTTTCGTATTCGTTGATACGGAGAACTGGATCCCAGCAATTGGCCTCAATTTCGCGAAAAAAAACATTGCCTTTCATCATATTGGCGTAGCCAGCGCGTTCATGCACGAGGTGTATAAAATCACCGTAACCAAAACGATCTGCAAAATTGGGTAGCATTTCGGGTAGAATATGCGTGTGCATATCTATTTTTTTCATAAATCTATTTTTTGAAATCAAAATCAAACAAGATTTTGTGTATTGATACAGAAATAAATGAAAAATAATAACTGAAAAATGTAAAAATACACACAAAACAGCACAAACTAAACAAAGAGAACACAATACTTCTGTAAAATAACGTATTTTTGCAGCAAATTTTAAAAAATCAGAATTTTATACCAATATGTTAGATAAGTTATCGGCAATCCATGAGCGTTTTACGTACGTAGAAGAGCAAATGTCGGATCCTTCAATCATGAATGATTTGGATCGGTATGCCAAGATTAGTAAAGAATATAAAGACTTGAAAGATGTCGTTGATGTATATTTTGAGTACAAAAATGTATTGAGTAATCTCCAAAATGCAAAAGAAGCGCTGACTGATGATGATCAGGATTTGCGTGATATGGCAAAAGAAGAAATCGGAGAACTGGAGCCTCAACGAGTAAAATTGGAAGATAGAATAAAATATCTTTTGACACCCAAAGACCCTGAAGATACCAAAGATGTGATTTTTGAAATCCGTTCGGGTACAGGTGGTGACGAAGCGAGTCTTTTTGTAGGCGATTTGTACAGGATGTATTCTCGATATTTTTCACAACGCAATTGGAAAGTTGAAACATTGATGGTTACGGAAGGTACTGTGGGTGGATATTCTAAGTTGGTGTTGGAGATTGGCGGACAAGAGGTTTATGGGCATTTGAAGTTCGAGTCAGGTACACACCGTGTGCAGCGCATACCTGATACAGAGTCGAAAGGCCGTGTGCATACGTCGGCGGTAACGGTGGCGGTAATTCCGAAATTTGAAGAAAAAGAAATTAATATACGCACCGAAGACCTCAAAATAGATGTTTTTCGCGCCAGTGGTGCGGGTGGACAGCACGTCAATAAAACGGAATCTGCCGTGAGGATTACGCACTTACCTTCTGGTTTTATACAAGAGTGTCAAGATGGACGTTCGCAAATACAGAACCGCGAGATTGCTTTGCAGCGATTGTATGTGAAGCTCGTAGAAGCCGAGCGTGAACGTAAGCAATCCGAAATGGCGGCTGCACGTCGTTCATTGGTAGGTTCGGGCGATAGATCCGAAAAAATACGTACTTATAATTACCCTCAAAATCGAGTGACGGATCACCGATTGGAAGGCGATAATAAAAATTTTAACCTTGATAAAGTCATTGAAGGCGAAATAGAAGGAATCGTAGAGGCTTTAATCATGGCTGAAAATGCAACCAAGATGATGGAAGGCGACGATTAAGTGAGCCTCGAAACTTGATTTTTAATTTACAATTGTAACGAGAAAGAAATTTTTTTGTAAAAAAAATAAAAAAAAGTTTCTTTTTAATAAAATTGTTTTAAAATACAAGAGAAATTTCGTTTCTTTGTACATAATTAATGTATTTTATTATATAAATATATGAAAAATATTAATTTAAGGTAAGAACTAAACATACTGTGAATTACAAAAGGCCTCGATTCTCCGTTGATGACTTGATGTAAAAATCTTCTAAATCCACCAATACTGTGTTTGCTAATTTATTTAAATTTTTTAAACAAGAACTCGCAATTGACTTAGGTACTGCGAACACGCTTATCATCATGGATGATAAAGTAGTTGTAGATGAGCCTTCGATAGTCGCGATAGACCGTAGAACCAATAAAACGATTGCGGTAGGGCATCGTGCTATGCAAATGCACGAGAAAACGCACGACAACATAAAGACGGTTCGCCCGCTTAAAGACGGTGTGATTGCTGACTTTACGGCTGCCGAAAGCATGATAGAAGGCCTCATAAACCTAATCGGCGCGCGTCGTCGTTTCTTTTCGCATCTAAAAATGGTTATTTGTATTCCGTCGGGTATTACAGAGGTTGAAAAACGTGCCGTTTTTGAATCAGCGGATAAGGTTGATTCAAAGGAAACGTACTTGATACATGAGCCAATGGCTGCTGCGTTAGGTATCGGTTTAGATGTAGAAGAGCCAATCGGAAATATGATTATTGACATAGGAGGTGGTACGACTGAGATTGCGGTTATCGCACTTTCGGGTATTGTATGTGACCAATCTATCCGTATTGCAGGCGATGAATTGACGACGGATATAGTAAATTATATGAAACGTCAGCATAATATCTTGATTGGTGAGCGCACGGCGGAGCAGATAAAAATACACGTAGGTGCAGCAATGGCGGAGTTAGAAAATCCACCACCAGAATATGCAGTGAACGGTCGTGACTTGATGACGGGTATTCCGAAGCAAATATTTGTATCACATTCTGAGATTTCGCACGCTTTAGACAAGTCAATCTCGAAGATAGAAGAGGCGATTTTGCGTGCCTTGGAAACGACACCACCAGAATTGGCATCGGATATATTTCGTACAGGTTTGTACCTGACAGGTGGAGGTGCATTGTTGAGAGGCTTGGATATTCGTATCGCCTTGAAAACGAAGTTGAAAGTACACGTTGCAGATGATCCACTTAGAGCAGTGGTTCGTGGCACTGGTTTGGCTCTCAAAAACACAGATAAATACTCCTTTTTGATGGATCGTAAGAGTGTATCAATGGGTTAAGAATAAGCGTGATGAGGATTAAGTAAAATTTACTAATAAGTATAATATGCTGATAATTAGCGATTTATAAGTTTATTTTATTTGATATTGTCATAATTCACTTTTAAATTTAAATAAGTATTTTATCAAAAATGCTTTGTTGATTAAATAAATATTTGCTATCGGCAGAAAATAAAATTCATTTTGTTTTCTGCCGATTCTATTTCTGACCATATATGCTTAGTATTATTAATTTTGTTGTCCGATACAGTGGTGTCATTTTGTTTGTCGTACTAGAGTTTTTTAGTATGTATATTGCTGTGCAATACAACAAAAAGCAACAAGATATTTATACGAGTTCGGCCAATGTAATCAGTGGGCGAATGTATCAGCAATATGACCGATTGGCGCGCTACTGGCGTTTGCAATCCATATCTGACTCGCTAGCGACAGACAATGCAAAGATATATGCACAACTCGCCAATGCTAAATATAGCAATTATATCCACCGCGATTCTATCACGAATTTGGATTCGTTGAAAGAAATAAAACAACAATACAGTTACATCGCTGCTGGAGTTATCAATAATTCGATTTCAAATTTTAATAATTACATGACCTTGGATAAAGGTTCTTTGCATGGTATCAAGACTGGCATGGGCGTTATTTCGCCACAAGGCGCTATCGGAATCGTCAAGAACGTAACGGAGCATTATTCGCAAGTCATGTCTATATTGCATCAGCAATCGAAGATTAGTGCCTCTATAAAAAGGAGTAAATATTTCGGAACGCTTACTTGGCGTTCGTCTTCGCGCGATCCGTTGAGGGTTTCGCTCGAAGCTATTCCGAAACACGCCGTAATCGCTGTTGGCGATACGGTGCAGACAAGCGGATATTCTAATATTTTTCCAGAATCTATACCTATTGGGGTTATCGAAAAAATAAGTGTAGAAGCAGGTAGTAACTTTTATACCGCCCAGATAAAGATGTTTGAAGATATTGCACGACTAAGGTACGTGTATGTAGTAGATCATTTGATGCACAAAGAATTAGAAACCTTGGATCAAACTATAAAAGAACAACAAACAACGACCATCAATGGAAACTAACAATGTCATATTGGCAAATATACTACGTGCGCTTGGCTTTTTGATTGCTCAAGTACTCGTATTCAAGCGGATTCCGCTTGGTTTTGGTAAATTTAATTTAGTCGATATTTTTATATATCCTATTTTTTTGATGCTTTTGCCAGTCCGAACGCCACATGCACTTGCTATTTTGATTGGCTTTTTGTATGGCTTGGCACTTGATTCATTTTACGGAGTCATCGGTATTCATGCTGGTACTTGTGTTTTTATTGCTTTCATAAGGCCTTTTATATTGGCGTTGATGGAGCCAAAAGGTGGTTACAATCTAAATATCGGTCCAACTGTAAGCCAATTGGGTTTGCCTTGGTCTATGCAATATATGGCCATCATGTTGGGAGCGCATTTGTTTTTTTATTTTTCAATGGAAGCCTTCACTTTTTATTATATCATTGATATTTTGAAACATACCATTATTAGTTTTGTGGTTTCTTTTACTTTTATTGTCATGTATCAATTTTTATTAGATCCGAAAGTTTAAATTAAGTTCAAATTAAGAAAATTAAAGTAATTAAGGAAATTAAAGAAATAAGTAAAAACTTAGACATTATTGGATAAGTTGAATTTTTATAGTTTTACTAATTAGTAGTTTAAAATAGCAACAAGCAAAATTAAAATTTTAACACGACCATAATGCTTGATTTTTAAATTGTCTATTGTCTATTGTCTATTGCTTATTAAAACAGAAAATCCAATCAAAGAATCAGGAAATTATTCTAATCCTTCGGAATGACTAAGTAGTTACAGAAATAATAATTTGATAATCAACATTTTATAATAAAAAATGGCAACACAAGAGCTTTATAAAGATCGTCAATATACTATACAAATCATATTACTCATTGCAGCTTTGACTTTGTTGGGCCGCGCATTTTACTTGCAGGTATTTGATGCGCAAGTTCGCGAGCGCGCGAGTGCAACGGCGATTGAAAAAAGCACAGTGTTCCCAGCGCGTGGGTTAATTTATGATAGAAATGAAAAATTAATCATCAATAACGATGCGATTTATGACCTTATGGTCAATTACAATCAAGTGAATCCGAAGATGGATACTACGAAGTTTTGTACGTTGCTAAACATCACAAAGGAACAATTTTCGGAATCCCTCGAAAAAGAGTGGAAACTCAAACGCTACTCAAAAGATATTCCTTATATATTTTTGAATAAAATATCCCCCGAAGTTTTTACGCGTTTCCAAGAAAGCCTTTATGAATTTCCAGGTTTTTTCTTACAATTGCGTAGCACTCGCAGCTATCCGTATGCCGTTGGTGGCCACGTATTGGGTTACATCAGTGAAGTAAATAAAGACCAAGTAGATCGCTCGAATGGTCGATTCATAAAAGGTGACTACATTGGATCGAGTGGACTCGAAAAAGAATATGAAAACGAAATATCAGGCAAAAAAGGTATTTCTTATTTGTTAAAAGATAATTTAGGCCGATTTGTAGGTGCATATAAAAATGGGAATTTGGACTCTATGGCCGTATCGGGTAAAGACGTGATTACCTCATTAGATATAGATTTACAAAAATATGCCGAGGAATTGCTGCAAGGCAAATCAGGCGCAGTTGTGGCTATAGAGCCGAATACTGGCGAGATATTGGCGATGGTTTCTGGACCAACTTATGACCCTAACTTACTGACTATCAACAAGAACCGCGGAAAAGCATTTCAAGAATTATTGCTAGATCCGCGCAAACCATTCTTGGATCGTACCGTGATGGCAAAGTACCCACCAGGCTCTATATTTAAGACATTGGTAGCACTCATCGGCTTGCAAGAAGGCGTGTTGAGTCCATCGCGGAGCATGAGTTGCCAAGGTGGTTATCATTATAACAACCTCAATATAAAGTGCCACTGTCCAGGTTTTTCTGCCAATGCAGCGCAAGCTATTGGCTACTCTTGTAACAACTATTTTTGTAATGTATTCAGAGATATTGTTGATAAATACGGTTTTTCGAATCCTAAACAAGGCTATGAGGAATACTTGCAGCACGTATATGATTTTGGTCTCGGTCATCCGCTTGGCATTGATTATCCGAACATTGGCAACATCGACGGCGACAACCCCGCCGCCAGCCGCTACACCGAAGCCCGCCTGACCGCGATTGCCGAGACGCTGATGGAAGGGCTGGCGGAAAACGCCGTCGACTTCCGCCCGAATTACGACGGCACGCTGGAAGAGCCGGTGGTGATGCCTGCGGCCTATCCCAACCTTTTGGCCAACGGGTCCAGCGGCATTGCGGTGGGCATGGCCACGAACATCCCGCCGCACAACCTCAACGAGGTGGTCGATGCCTGCTTGCACCTGCTGAAGAACCCTGAGGCGACCATCGACGAACTGATGGAGATCATTCCGGC
>JAYUJV010000256.1:0-3026 GCA_043764975.1 Saprospirales bacterium | reverse complement strand
TGAAAACAACACAAAATCTATTTTTTTATAAAAAAATGATTTGGAACTCAGCAAAAATGAATGTACCTTTGCACAACTTTTTAAAAAAATATTTTACCAAATAAAATTTTGTTCAAAATGAGTACGAATAGAACATTCACAATGATTAAGCCTGACGGTGTCGAAGCTGGCAACATAGGTGGAATCTTACATGATATTTGCGCAGCTGGTTTCAAAATCGTTGCTATGAAATACACTAAACTTTCAGTTGAAAAAGCTGGCGAATTTTACGCAGTACACAGCGAGCGTCCATTTTATGGCGAATTGGTTGAGTTCATGTCACGTGGCCCAATCGTTGCGGCAATCTTAGAAAAAGAAAACGCAGTAGAAGATTTCCGTACATTGATCGGCGCTACCAATCCTGCAAACGCAGCACCTGGTACTATCCGTGCAAAATACGCAAAATCTATTGGCGAAAACGCAGTTCACGGTTCAGATTCTGACGAAAATGCTGCTATCGAAGGTGCATTTCACTTCTCTGGTACTGAAGTATTTTAAGAAATTTTGATACTAAAATCACAAAAGCCCAATTAATTGAAAGTATTTTTCAATTAATTGGGCTTTCTTTTTTGGTATAACTTATTGAGCAAGCGGTCATATTTATTAAGAATATGGTATAAATAGCTGATTATACGCTAATTTTATATATAAATATTTATTATATTATATTTTTAAATAAATTAAAAAAGATTTGTATTTATAAAAAATCGTTGTATATTTGCATTGCAATTTGACCAAAGTTGCGTCCCACCTACCGACTTACTTTACAAAAGCTAAGATTGTCTTTTATTGTCTTCACTCGTGGAGTTCAAAAATATTTGTCCAAACGATTGCCTCAACACCAACGTTTTGGATTTGTCTTTACACGCATATTTAAGTTATTTTACACCTATATTCCCCCCGTGGAATCAATGCGTTGTTCCTCGTTTAATTACGAAAAGGCGCTACAAAGTGTAATCCCTTGAGTTTTTATACACCTCTGCTCAACAACAGAGGTGTTTTTTTTGCCTTAACGTGCGGGCCAATTGGTAATTGGGCGACAAGTCGTGCGGCCAATTGGTAATTGGGCGACAGCCATACTGCCAATTAACAATTGGCAGCACTTCGTCAACTTATCATACTGCCAATTACCAATTGGCAGCACTTTTTCTTACTTCGCCGCTTTATCCATCAACGCATCTGTACTATCCAAAAGGTTGTGCAACTCATCTTGCAATCTTTTTTTCTTTTGATCCAACGTTTCAGTTTTCGGTTTTGGTTCTCCAATTTTTGGCTTTGGTAAAGCAGTTGGTTTGCCGCCACGTTCCGTAAACTCACTTGATTTGCCTTCTTTTGCGTTTGTAGTCATGTCGTTTATGTCTTTCAAATCTTGCTCAAGTTGCTTACGGCGAACTTCCAATTTGTCGAGGTCGTCCAAAATGCCTTTATTGTTATCAGCCGTTTCGCGGATTTTGCCAAAAACGTCTTTTACGCCAGTTATGGCTTTGTCGTACTTGCCTTCGTCATATTTGTCGCGCTCTGTACGCACCAAATCACGCACCGAATTGAACAAATCTTTGCCTTGACCAACGATTTTTTTTGATGTATCTTTTTCAGATGGCGTACCCAAAAAGTAATTGTACCCTACGATACAAACCACAAGCATAAATGCTACTCTTAATAATGATCGAATCATGTTGTTTGTTTTTTATTTATTTTAAGAATTAGATTTTATTATTATTTGCTCTTTTTTAATTTTTGCGAAAAACTCAATGCTATAAATTTATTGTATTGGTCAAAGGTATAAAGTATGGAAGTATTAAGTATTCAAGTCGTTATAATAATTTAATAATCAATATATTAAATATTATATAAACTAAAATACAATAAAAATGAGTATTATTTTACTTTTTACCAAACGCTTAACCATCGTAAATAAAACAAGCAAAATGCAATATTATATCTAAAATTTGATGCTATGATAACAAGTCCCTCCTTTGAAGGAGGTCTATTAATCGTTACATTTAATTCCAATATTTTATTAAGTATTTCTCTTTTATGGCTTTATACATTGTATTGATATTCATAAACTTGACCATATAATTGAGCTGAAAACTTGTATCTGTTTTCAATTTCAGTAATTCCAATATTGATTCGTCATAACCAAGTTCAATGCACTTACTTTTAGCAAAATCAATTGTTTCGGGCGTATCAGACAAGGTCAATAAACCTTCAATACGAGTCAAAATTAATGCTTTTATATAATTTTTCTTGTTTTCAGGCAATATTTTTTGAATTAAAATCAAGCCATCAATATACTTTTGTGTTGCTTTCAAAGCACCCAATTGCGACCAAACGCCGCCATCATGCACGCGATAAACGCCCATATTTTTTTTGATGTACTTTATTTTTCCTTGCTCGGTAGCTGCAATATATATCAAAAAATCGCCGAAAGGCGCTGTTTTACATTGTGTCAGAAACGATACAATATTTGCCTTATTTCGGAACATAACAGACAAAGTTATGATAAAATTTCCATTTTTTAATAAATAATCCTGATCCGTTGTATCAGGCACATTCCAATGATATGCCTTCGCTAACTTATTGTTTTTCAATGAGTTAACATCATGGTAACACATTACATAATCATCATTTTGCTCTAAAAAATCGACTTGCGTTTGCAATTTTAGTTTATCTGTCCAGTAATCATCGCCTTCCAGGATAGCAATGTATTTACCTGTACAAGCGCTCAACACATTGATACAATTCTGAATCATACCAACGTTTTTTTCATACTTCAATGGCTTGATTATCAACGGAAATTTCGCTCGATATTGTTCAATAATTGCCGCCGTATTGTCCTTCGAGCAATCGTCGCCAATGATTATTTCGTACTCAAAATCAACTTTTTGCATCAAGATACTGTCTATCGCTTTCGCAATAAAATCTTGATGGTTGTAACTAATCATAAATATGCTAACCAATGGTTGATTCACTTTTTAAATTTT
>JAYUJV010000255.1:0-1067 GCA_043764975.1 Saprospirales bacterium | reverse complement strand
TTTATACTATTCCTTTCAAATCAGGCGATGCAAAGTGGTTGCGGACAAGCATAAAATGTTTTAATGTGCAAAAAGAATATGATATGTGGCACATGGCCAACCTCGGTGTGCGCTACATGAACAATGGCGAAGTCGTAAAACAAAACATTATTCGACTCGACCGATTGGTGGAGC
This sequence comes from Saprospirales bacterium, assembly GCA_043764975.1. GTDB lineage: Bacteria > Bacteroidota > Bacteroidia > Chitinophagales > Saprospiraceae > JAYUJV01. Next base: position 893 of record JAYUJV010000255.1, on the reverse strand, counting down.
AAGGCGAAACCAAGGCCGTTTATATCGATACTAAATCACCTAAAAAGCCTTTTGAAAAAGTAGAAATTTTTATTTTTAATGAAAATAATGGTAACAAATCTATGAAAGTAGATAATCTAAGTGTTGAATCTTATAACGAAAAATAAAAAAATCATGGAACAACTCGTACAGTATTTTGAACACATTCCTTCGTTGCATCGCAGCTTGATATTGGCTGGTGGCATTACCATTTTTTGGTTGATAGAAGGCATTGTGCCGCTTTTCAAATTTGAATACCATAAATGGAAACACGCAGGCGTCAATATTTTTTTTACATTGACCACCATTGTCATCAATTTTGTGATGGCCTTTATACTCGTAGGCGCTTGTAATTGGGTCGCTTCGGCACATTTTGGACTCTTGCAATGGATTGAAATGCCTTTGTGGGCAACCGCTATCTTCGGACTTATGCTCTTGGATTTGGTAGGTGCATATTTTGTACACTGGGTCGAACACCGCGTGACTTGGATGTGGCGCTTTCATTTGGTTCACCATACTGATCGTCACGTAGATACGACTTCGGCGAATCGCCACCACCCAGGCGAGAGTGTGTTTCGCTTTGTGTTCACGACCTTGGGCGTTGTGATCACTGGTGCGCCGTTTTGGTTGGTTATGCTTTATCAAGCCCTTTCGGCAATGTTGTCGCAATTCAACCACGCCAACATCACTTTACCGAAACGATTAGATGACGCATTGAGTTGGTTTATCGTGTCGCCCGATATGCACAAAGTGCATCATCACTATGTGTTACCGCATACAGACACTAATTTTGGAAATATTTTTTCGGTTTGGGATCGCTTGTTTGGCACTTTTTCGACCTTAGAGCGCAGCAAAATCGTGTATGGTATTGATAC
>JAYUJV010000254.1:0-3051 GCA_043764975.1 Saprospirales bacterium | reverse complement strand
GATACAATTTATCCTCAATGCAGACGGCATTTTAAAAGTAAAAGCCAAAGAATTGCGTAGCAATGTGGAACAAACAGTCGAAATTCGCTCTCAATATGGCATCAGTGAAGAAGAAATGGCATTGATGTTGCTCGATAGTATAAAAAATGCTCAATCTGACATCGCGATTCGTGGTTTGCTCGAAGCGCGAAACGAAGGCAATAGTATCATTTTAGCAACCGACAAATTCTTTAAGCAACATCGTGAAATATTAAGTGATGAGGAGTTTGATACTACAAACGCTTTAAAAAACGTTCTAATACAAGCTGTTAATGGCGAAAACAAAGATGCTATCAACGATGCCATGAAAGCCATCAATGATTATAGTGCGCCATTGGCACATCGTGCGTTGGATTCGGCTATTGGAAGTGCTATAAAAGGAACGAAAATTTAAAGCCACATCCCAACCTTCCCCGAAGGGGAAGGAGTAAAATAGATTGAATTTAAAAATGACAATAAAAAAGAAAATACGCTTTATATTAAATCCATTTTCGGGCGTAAAAATAAATGAAGTTGTGCGTACTGCTATTCATCAAAACATTGATACTGAACAGTTTACGTATGAAATTATTGATACACAACGTCCAAATCATGCTACAGATCTCGCTCGTGAAGCGGCTGATGCTGGCTACGATATTGTCGTGGCAGTTGGTGGCGATGGCTCTGTGAACGAAGTTGCTTGTGGACTTATGGGTTCAGAAACAGTTATGGGAATTTTACCAGCTGGATCGGGCAATGGCTTGGCGATGCACTTAGGTTTGGGTCGAAATATTGGAAAAGCGGTGCAAGTCCTCAATAAAGGTAAAACGCGCACGCTGGATATGTGCAAACTAAATGATACACCTTACATTAATTTGGCTGGCGTTGGCTTCGATGCGAATATCGCTTACAAATATAAACGCAGCACTACTCGCGGATTTATGGGTTATCTTAAATTTTCATTAAAAGAAATTTTTACTTTTCAATTTCAAGATTACAAAATCGAATACGATGATAAAGTACTGAATATGAAGGCTTTATCTATCATCGTTGCCAATGCTCCTATGTTTGGTTACAACTTCGTGATAGCGCCTTTCGCTATTCCAGACAACGGAAAACTAGAAGTTGTGATGTTAAAAAAAGCACCGATGTGGCGATATTTTTTTAGTATTTATAGGATGCTTACGCAAACGATGCACAAAAGTAGTTTGTGCGAACGTTTCCAAACTGACCAAATAAAAATTACTGTTCCAAATAATTCTTATGCGCATATCGACGGTGAAGGTTTTGAAGTCAATGGCGAATTAAATTTTAGTATTTTGCCGAATGCAATTCAGGTTATTGTGGCTTAAAATAAAATCCAAACAAAAAAAGGCATCGCTCACGCGATGCCTTTTTCAATTTATATAAAACTCAAAATATTTTAAACCAATATTTTTTTGTACATATCTTGACGTTGTTCTTTCACGCGAGCATCTAAAATATATTCGTCGTAAGTCATTAATTTATCAATTGCGCCGCTTGGCGTAAGTTCAATGATACGAGTCGCAACAGTTTCCATCAATTCGTGATCTCGGCACGTAAACAATATGTTAGATTTATAATCTTTCATAGAGTTGTTGAGCGCAGTAATACTTTCGAGGTCTAAGTGGTTGGTTGGTTCATCGAGCAACAATACATTTGCACCAGTTAGCATCATTTTGCTAAACATACATCGCATCTTTTCGCCACCCGAAAGCACATTACAACCTTTCAACGTTTCTTCGCCGCTAAATAACATACGACCCAAAAATCCACGGATATACGTTTCATCTTTTTCTGTCGAAAACTGACGTAACCACTCTACCAAATTCAAATCCGCAGCTTCAAAATACGTATGGTTATCGATTGGCATATAAGCCGTTGATGTCGTAACTCCCCACTTATATTCGCCACCAAAATCAGTTCTTGTTCCGCTAATAATTTCGTACATTGCACTTGTTGCCAATGAGTTTTGAGACAAAAAGGCTACTTTTTCAAGGCGATTGAGCGTGAAATCCACGTTTGAAAACAAAATTCCGTCTTCGCCAGTAGCACTCAAATTATTGACTTCGAGTATCTGATCACCCACTTCGCGTTGCATCATGTGGTTGAACAATATACCTGGATATTTACGATTAGAAGCACGAATCTCTGATAAATCAATCTTATCCAACGCTTTTTTACGAGCAGTTGCTTGACGACTTTTCGATACATTGGCCGAGAAACGGCGTATAAATTCCTGTAATTCTTTAACTTTATCTTCCGATTTTTTGCGCTGATCTGATTGCTGACGCGCTACCAACTGACTTGTTTCGTACCAGAAAGTATAGTTACCAGAGTAAATACGAATCTTACCGAAATCAATGTCCGCCACGTGCGTACAAACAGTGTCCAAGAAGTGACGGTCGTGCGAAACGACCAAAACAATCTTTTCGTAAGTCGCCAAAAATTCTTCGAGCCAAGCGATTGTGTTCACATCCAAATCGTTGGTAGGCTCATCGAGTACCAAAATATCTGGATCATTAAACAAGGCTTGCGCCAACAAAACACGTACTTTTTGGTTACCATCTAAGTCTTTCAATTGCTTACTGTGCGCACTTTCTGGAATCCCCAAATTGCTCAACAAAGCCGCCGCGTCGCTTTCCGCTTCGTAGCCGTTCATCTCGCCAAACATACCTTCGAGTTCGCCTACGCGTTCGCCGTCTGCATCCGTAAATTCAGATTTTGAGTAAATTGCATCGCGCTCAATCATGATGTCAAACAATTGTTTGTGACCCATCAAAACGGTTTGCAATACTTCAAATTCATCAAATTCGTAGTGATTTTGGTTCAAAACGGACATACGTTGATCCTTAGAAATCGAAACAGAACCTGTTGTCGGATCTAATTCGCCAGTCACAATTTTTAAAAAAGTTGACTTGCCCGCACCGTTTGCACCAATAATCCCGTAGCAATTGCCTTCTGTGAATTTTAGGTTAACTTCGTCGAATAAAATACGCTTCCCAAAGCGTA
>JAYUJV010000253.1:0-8382 GCA_043764975.1 Saprospirales bacterium | reverse complement strand
CTAAGTTGATGCCACCACCAAAACCTTTACAAGCTGCTACGACACTCGTATTTGCTTGCAATTGAGCTGGTTGAGTGATAGTTGTGCAAGTTTTTGCGCGCTCTACTCCATTTTTATCTTTCACAGTCACACAATAATCGCCTGCTGCCAATGCACCATTGGTCGCTACATTATTGTTTTTATCATATACCGTAATTGTTGCTGGCAAAGCGAATTTGCTACCATAAGTTACTGTATAATCTATCTTTCCATTGGTATCACCAAAACATTTATTATTAATTGCTAAAAGTCCTACATTTATTTTAGCTGTCAATGTCGAATCGTTAGGATCAATCACACCTGGAATACAACCACCTTTGTTGATTGTAAATGGTGCTTCAGCCGTTACGCAACCATTGATGTTACGAATCTGAACGATGTAATTGCCTGACGACAAATGACCGTTTTTCTCAACTTTTCCATTTTTCAAAACAACTGTTTCCGCAGGGAACAAGTAGCCAGTATCATAGGTAGCCGTTACGACTACTGAGCCTAAACTATCACATTCTGCATCTTTTGTTTCGATTTTTGTAATATTTGCTTTCGCAAAATCAATATTTGGTACAACGATATTAAAGGTTGCATTACAAAGTGGATTAGCCATGAAAGCCAATGTTACGGTATAATTTCCACCTGGCAAATCAGTTTTTATTTCGCCAGCACCACCTGAAGTACCTAAGTTTGGCGTCCAAGTATAACTGTATTTCATCGGATTGCCCCAAGGTGTCAATTCGATAGAGCCATTTGATTTGCCACATATTGCTTTTGATACCGAAATCACATCTAAAGTAGGTTTCATACATGGTATTGAAAAACAAGTATCAATGCTAAATGCAACACTTGCCGTAGCACAACCAATCTTATCTTTTACCGTCACTGTATAATTGCCTTTTGCCAAATTACCATTTTTAACAACAGTTCCTTTAGCATCAGTAATAATCGTATCTGCTGGGAATGTAAATCCTGCACCAAAAGTAATGTTGAATTTCACACTACCATTTGGCGTATTACAATCTGGAGTCGTTTTGTCAGTTACGACTATCGCAACCGTAGGCGATGGATTCGATGGAACTGCAAATTTGAAGTCTTTTACGCAAGTAGAATCATCTTTTCTAGTAATAATAACTGTATAAGTACCTGTTGGCAAGCCAGTTATTGTGCCATTGGCAGCAACTGTACCCGAAGTTGTATTCCATTTGAATGTAAACTTATCAGCCGTTTCGCCTTTCATCGTGAATGAAATCGAACCATTTGATTTGCCACAATCAGCATTCGTAATTGAAATATTTTCAATCGCTGGCTTTATACAATTGTTGCAAGAATCTACTTGTACTTTCACATCATCACTTGCCGTACAACCATTTTGATCTACTACCGTTACTTGATAAGTCGTGGTAGAAGTTGGTTTTGCAATTGGCTTTGCTGTATTTGGATTCGTAAGTCCTGCGACTGGCGACCAACTGTATGCATAAGTTGAAGTTGAGCCACCACTTGCAGTTGCTGTTAGTATTGCAATATTGCCTAAGCAAATCGTAACATCTGGCGAAGCGACGACTATTGGCGCGTCATTCGGCGTAATAGTCTTTGTAGCTGTTGCGATACAACCCGAACCATCTGTAACTTTTAAGTTATAAGTCGTCGTTGATTTAGGCGATACTTGCAACGATGCATCATTGCCTAACGGAAGACCAGTTGCGTCAGTCCACATGTATGTCTTGCCGCCGCTACCTAATAATTTGACTGGCGAGCCACCACAAACCACTAATCCTGAAACCGTAATGTCTGCTGTCGGGCCACCCGTAACTGTGATGACAACCGTAGCCGTGTCCATTGCATTTTGTTGCGTCGTTGATGTTACCAATACTGTATAATAGTATTTTACATTTGGTACACTTGACGTGAATATTGGATTTGGTACAAAATATTTATCTAATTTTCCACCAGCTGGATTATTCGGATTTGGAATCCACCAGTAGTTAGTACCACCGCCACCTTGCAATTGCACTGATTGACCAGCACAAATTGTGGTGTCGTTAGAAACGATTGCTGTTATGGTATCGCATAAATGCGTCGTGACCACAATATTTCCGTTGGCATTACAACCCGCTGCATCTGTTACCGTCAAGTTATAAACAATCGTTCCGTTCGGCTTTGCTATCGGCATTGCTGATTTCGGATTGTCCAAAGAACTTGCTGGATCCCAATTGTATGAATATGGCGGCGTGCCTCCAGAAACGACTGGACTCAATTTAATGCTTGTATTTGGCGGCGTTTGTAGGTTTTTACCCATAGTCAAAACCAAAGCTGGACTACGACGGATACAAACTGTATCTTTCGTTGGTGTGCAGCCATTGCCACGATCGGTTTCTAGTACATAACAAAATTCGCTTGGCATAGCGCCAGTCCAAATAAAGTTAACTGTTGGGTTTGCAATAGTCGTTGAACTTAAATATTGTAATGAATTTTGCGTAAGCGCTGTCCATTTATACTTATATGTATTGTGCGTACAATTGTCGTCACCTAATATATGTGTAACTTTTTCGCCACTTGCACAAAAACTCTTATCTGCGCCTGCATTGAGCAAACGAGGTGTTGGCAATTTCACGCTATTGATACCACAAGTTGCACCTTCAGCCTTTATTTCAGCTTTTATTTTACAAAGATCATCTACATTTGATAATATTGTGTGTGCAAATGGGATTTTTGTACCAATCGGAATTGGACCTGTTGCGTTGAATGTTTTGATTACTTTTTCGCCAGCATCCAATACATTGTTATCATTTTTATCATAATAATAAGTCACTACCAAATTAGTTGCCGTAATGGCAACTGTATCTGCATTGACAATATTACCTGTTACATTGATTTGCTCTTGAGCAAAATCGAAACAAATAGATGTTGGCGAAGCAAATTCGATAGACATTTTTGCACCTAGACCAACTGGCAATTGCAAGTTCGCATCGCCACCATTCGAGGTAATGACGCTCACGATACAAGGTGCTGAGTTTGGATTCAGTTTACAAGAAACTTTTTTACGGATTACAGTCGCAATCGTAGCATCGAAAGATGGAATAGTGTTACAATCAAAATTAGGCGTTGTTACCTTAAAATTAATGATTGCTTCTTGGCCTTGTGTCAAGCCGACTGGCACATTCCAACTTAGTATTTTATAAACACCAATGTCTAAAATATCTGGCTCACCAGGATTATATCCTGCTGGTGCTACGCCAATTGCACTTTTAGGAATATACTCTAAATCTGGTGGCAAATTGATAGACACTAAATCTGTCGAATCACTCGGGTTTTTAGTTGTATTGGTCACTTTCAGCTCAATCGTAGAAGTAGAAGACGGAACAATGACCGTTTTATCCGTCAATTCGATATCAAAGAAACGTTGATCTGTTGTAAAAACAGCATTTTTCAACTTGATTGGTAAAGACTCTCCTGCTTCTGTATTCGTCAATTGACCACAACCTTTTTTGCCTTGAACATTAAAGAAAGAAACTGTTCCACTCTTGAAATTACAATCTGTCACAACTTTATAACGAATCTTGAATTGATTTGAGTCATTTGGCGCATTGGTATTAAAACCAGGTAAACCGTTTGTGTTCAAAAAGTCATTTAAATTCTTAAAGTCTGCAAATTCATAAATATCGCCTTTTACGGTCGTTCCTACTTTTACAGGATCCGCCTTTGTTTTCTTAAATGGCTTGTCGTAAGGGTAAGCGATGCTTACACTTCCTGGCACTAATATCAAACCTTGTGTAGGTAAAATAATTTGAGTTTTGATGTCAAAAGCATTCGCAAGTCCTGTATTACGAACCAAAAGGTCCAATGCGATGGTATCGCAAAGTTCTGGATCTTTCTTGAATCCTTCTTCCAAAAGTGCATCGAGCGCAGGCTCAAGTATGAGCGCACGAAGTTTAGTCGAGTACTCATCGCAAGGTGGATTCTTTGTCGGATTCCAAGTCAATGTATCATAAGGCGTACAGTTCCAACCAGTCGAAACTACTGTTTCTACTGTGCTACAATCTTTTACTTTTGCTTTTAATTTAATGGTGTTACAAACGTCTTTAGAAGCGTTAGTACCATCTGATTTTAATAATGGTTTTGTTAATAAAAATGCAAAATCATTGTTTGAATATGATTTAATATCTAATTTGTAAGACTTAAATGGATCTGAAACGTCGGTTGCTTCTATCAATTCTAATTTTCCTTTTTTCAAGTCCACGCTCAAAAATGAAGCCCCAGCATTTGAAGTATAAGAAGAATTACACATCTTTACTGTCCATTCAGCTACGCCAGCTTTTACGTCATAATTAGGATTACTCGCTGCATTAAAGGTAAACGTTGGTGGTTCACTATAATACAAGTCATTATTTACGAAAGCCATTGAGTCAGGAGAACACTTACCGTTGCCGAGTGTTTTGGCATAATAGCGGTCTTTATATTGTAAAGTTGCATCTAACAAAAAGCGATTGTCGCCAGACGCACTACCAAATTTTGATTTACAGTTTGGCGTAGCGTGCAATCTCATATTGAATGAGAAATACGAGATATTATTATATGCTGGTATTACATTTACTTTATCAAAACTTACAGTATAAATACCATTCGTAGCCGTTGACAAATCAGGTAATTTTACATAATTATCGCCATTCACAGGATCACCTGGGATAGAATAATCTACTGTCAAGTTACTGAATGCTTCTAATAGTTTTGGATCAAATTTCAATTTGATAGAATCAACTTTGATGGCTTCACGATATTCATTTTTGAAATAATCATTAAATCCATTGTTGATCGTGATTAAACGATATTCCATTTCGGCCGTTTCGCAACCTTTCGGGAAACTTGCGCTCGTCGGATAATCAAATACAGTTTTATTTTTTGCTAACGTAAAGTTTTTACCAAAGTTATCGCAAGCGTATTCGGTGCCTGATATGGTAGCAAAACCATAAGCACGCAAGTTTGGTACTTTACGGAAATTGACTGCATAAGGTCCATCAGGATTAATCTCGAACATACCTATCAATTCCACTTCGTCGCCAGGACTTAGCGTTATATTATTTTGCTTCAAGCAATTGCTTACATCAATGGTTGTTTTTTTATTACCACCAGTCGCAACTGTTTTTGCAGCCGATGATGGTATGTTACAAAACTTGTCCGCACCATTTTGCTTTATTCTCAGACGGCCACTGCCAAATAAGAAAATCGCTTTAGGATCCAGCGGATCTACGTCTTTATCTTGGATATTTCCGTATTCTACCACAAATCCGACATTGTCTGTCAAAGGCGTATCGCCGATAACATTCTTGATGTTGAAACGTACCGAGTCACAAGAAATAGCTACATTTCTATTCACGTTTGCAGGATTCACTGGTGTTTTGAACGTTGCATCCGTAAATCCGAAAGTAGTACGTTGCACATCAAAAGATGTAGTACGAACACCTTTAGGACAAGGTGGCAATTTACAAGCCGTTGTGCCGTGCAAAATAGGTCCATTGAGTGTATTGCAATACCATGTAGCATAACAGTTACAACTTGGCGTATTGAATCCGAACTCAAAAGGGAATTTGGTAGCACCTACATTTGCATTACAATCTGCAATAAAGGCCATTTTCAATCTATAAGAGCCTGTGATGTAAGTACCCGAACCATCAAAAAACATATACAAGGTATCGTTTTTGATATAGTTACTCAACATTTTTTCAGGTGCTGAATTTCCGTTTTTGAACAAACCAGTAGCGCCTATGACAGGTAATACGCCTTTCGGCAAATATACCTTGGCATAAAAACGCTCGTTTCCACCGCTTTTTTCAAAAAAGAAAATACTTCTTTCCTCAAAATGCTCAACATAAAAAGTATCTTTTATACCTATATATGCGTCAGGATCTGATGTATCTTCATACGTATTGTTTGAGTTGGTGATGTTTTTGTAGTTTGGCTTATCTTTCGTCACTACTTGATCGCAAGCGTCACGATATTTTATAGCGCCAGTTAAAGCAACATTTCTATTATTGGTACACAACTTGCCTGTATCGACAGCCGTATTACAATCAAATTCATATTTAGCAACAATCTTGAAAGATTGACCTATTTTTAAGTCATCAAAAAATCCATCTGCATCAGCATCATCCAAACCACCTGGGCCATCTGGGTCAGTTGCAAAAAGTGGATTTTTATCCATACTGATTAATGCATTATTGAGGTTATTGTTATATGTCAATGGTACAGATTTACCAGCGATAGTCAAACTTTTAAGTTTATAACCTTTCACTTGCGTCTGGAATCCACTACCAAAACCGATACCTGCCAATACGTTTTTCATAACTCCAAATCCTGGATCTACTTCAAAACCATCGTTTTTGATAGTCATCGTACTTTGTCCTTCTTGGCAATAACCAACGTTTTTATCGCTTGGGTCAGAAATCGTAAATACTGGATTGGCACTACCTACACCAATCGGTATAATGTCGTTGGCTGTGACAGTATTACACATTTTGCCATAACAACCCCAAGATGAGCTATGCGTGCTACTTGTCGGAAAGTTACAATTGGCGATACAAACGTTTTCGGTTACGATTACGTTTTCGTCAGGATCGAAAAAATTGTTGCCATTACCAGCACCACCTGTTCCTTTTTTATTTAACTTAAAATAATTGCCTGTGATGTCAGCGATGATGAGCGTATCGTTGTTGGCTTGTGCTTGCTTCGTAAAAGCAATCGGTTGGCCGTTTACTAAGATACTTTTGATAGAAGCACCTCTAGCTTGCAAGTTTTTGTACTGTACGTGATCCACAAAACCCTCCAAACCACTATTGTTGATGGTAATATCGCGTGAAAAACAATCACCACCTTTTTTAGGTGAGTAGTTTTTTTGCGGTGCAATCGTAAAGAATGGCACTGCAAACGCATCGCGATACTCAGGAAGTTTTTTTACTTCCGTCACCGTTTCAGTCGCTGCAAACGAATACTTTATAGTCCAAGTATCGAATACCGAAACAGTTGGATTGTTGATTAATTGGTCGAGTGCCGTACAGTCCGCACTAATCTCAAATGTGACACGAATCCCAGTTTCAGTGATTGGCGTAATATTTGGCAAATTCAAAATTGGATTATTTTTGTTGGTTGTGTCTTTTACCGACACACCTGGCGAGCTCTCCGCAGTTACAAGACGTACAAAATTAACACCAGTAAACAACTTTATAGCTGCTGTAATGTTTAACTTTGATGCGTTATTTCCATTTTTGTTAGAAATAATGACCGTAATTTTTTCGGGGCCACCGCAAATATTAATAAAATCGGGTGCTGTACTCAGACTTTCATATTCCACTTTTAGAAAGTCAGGCCCTGTTGGAGTCTGAGCTTCAATAGTAGAAAAAATGAAAAAAGCAAGGAAAATGAATAGGTAACGTAGTAATTGTTGCTTCATCTTAAATATTATGTAAGTTTGTAAATTCTGGTTTTATGATTTATGTGACTTAGTTACGCTAGAGGGGAATCACACAGACTTTAAAGAATACGGGGAGTATTAAACCACAAAAATATAGTTTTTTTTTCAATATTTAAAAAAAAAAGACAACTATTATTATATATTTTTTTTCATAATTAATAAAAAATTATAATATATTGTGACAAATTTGCAATCAAATTGATATAAAACACACAAAATAAATATTTTTGTGACATAACAAAAGCAAATATATAACTATTTTTACTAATAAATAAACATAGTTTAAAACAATTATTTATTTAAAAAATTCAAAATAATTTTATTTCAACATAATAGCTATGGACAATTCTATATTACAAAACCTACGAGAAGATTATCGCTTACGCGCCTTCGACATCGACGATGCAATGGCAGACCCATTTGAGCAGTTCCAGAGTTGGTTCGATGATGCGCTCGAAGCAAAAATACTAGAAGCCAATGCCATGACGTTGGCCACCGCAAGCTCCGATGGTATTCCGAATGCTCGAATCGTGCTACTAAAAGGTTTTGATGCCGAAGGTTTTACTTTTTACACCAATTATGACAGCGCAAAAGGAAAAGAATTAGAAACCAATCCACACGCAGTATTGGTTTTCAATTGGTTGGATTTGCAGCGTCAAGTACGAATATCGGGCGCAGTGCAACGAGTAGATAACCAAACGAGTAGCGACTATTTTGCGCTCCGACCAAAATCATCACAAATAGGTGCTTGGGCTTCGCCACAAAGTCAGATTATCCCGAATCGTTTGTTTTTGGAAACCAAAGAGCAAATGCTCGCTGCACAATTCGCCAATGCAGACGCGCTGCCGCGGCCTGCACATTGGGGCGGATATGCCGTAAAACCAACT
>JAYUJV010000252.1:0-8390 GCA_043764975.1 Saprospirales bacterium | reverse complement strand
AACCCATTAGGTTTACTTGCTGCCCTATTTTATCGCCCGTCAATAAATGAACGATTTCGTCTCTCTTTGCCATTGTATATGTTTTTATATTTTGTACTAAGTAATAAGTCCAAATTGTCAGTTAGTCATTTTGTCAGTTAGTCTTTGAAAGTCAAAATCTTAAAGACTAACCTACAAATAGTTGTGCACAGTACTTGCTTCTATTTTGATAATCTGTTGAACAACTGCTCTAATGTATTTTAATCGCTCTAAGTTACCGACACCTTTAAGGTGTCGGTAACTTCTAAATCAATAAACTATGTATAATTATTTTATGTACATATTTTATCAAATTAAAAAATGAAATAAATACTCTTTTTTAATAAAAAATAAATTTTTAAAAGCTGAACGTTTGCGAAACGTGGCTATTTTGCTGCAAAAGTACACTAAAAAATAGTAAGGAACAAACAATACGTATGCCGTTTTTTATTATGTGAATCTTTTTCTTTATTTTATTTTGCAAAATCCCAAAAAAAAGAATACCTTTGCGCTCCGAATCAAGAATAACCTACTGACATGAAAGTGCTGAATGAATTTAAAATACCGATTATAGGTATGCGACAAGATCACTATCAGTTTGATTTTCAAATAGATAAGTCATTTTTTGAAGCATTTGACGAGCCGCTTTATACCAACGGCGACCTCAAGGTAACGGTAATGCTCAATAAGCAAGTCGGTATGATTGAGCTTGATTTTATAGTAAAAGGAAAAATGTTGACCGAGTGTGATCGCTGTTTGGCGGATATTTATATCCCAGTAGCCGATGAGCAACACTTAATCGTGAAATATAGCGAAGAAGAGCAACTCGAAGAAGACGAGATTGTTTATATTCATCCCGATACGCCTGTGTTGGATTTGTCACAATATATATATGAGTACATTTGTTTGGCGGTGCCATTCATCAAAACTTATGATTGTGAAGCAGAAACAACGCCACCTTGCGACCAAGCAATGCTCGCTTATTTGAGCAAAGACGAAGGACAAGGCACAGTTTACGACGAAACAGATGACGATGCGCCAAGCAACAGCATTTGGGACGATCTGAAAAACAAATTGAATTAGTAATTTTAATAATCATATATTTTTCAAATAGCTTTTTTGTATTTATTTTTTAATAATTGCAAGCGAGCCACAAAATTATAAGCGATGCCAAATCCAAGGACGAGACATTCAAAACGCAGAACTAGAGCAAGACGTACACACGATCACGCTGCAATGCCACAATTGGCTACTTGTAAAACGACTGGCGAAACACACATCTACCACCGCGCTTACCAGCACGAGGGTAACTTGTTTTATAAAGGTCAGATGGTTGTACAAGGCAAAGTGTCTTTTACAGATACATCAGGCACTGAAGAATAGTTATATAAATAACAGCTTTCTGCTTTTAAGATACAAAAAAGCTCCCATTACTACACAACAGTTCTGCGGGGCTTTACTTGTTTAATTTATAAACCTAAAAAAGATGAAAAAGATAATCCAAACCGACGCTGCACCAGCACCTATTGGGCCTTACAATCAAGCCATCGTGCATAACGGTGTATTGTATATGTCGGGGCAAATTCCTTTAGATCCAGTGACGGGGCAAATTGTGAGTGACTCTATCGAAAACGAAACGCATTGCGTACTCAAAAACATAAAAGGCATACTCGAAGCCGCAGGTCTTGGCTTTGAAGACATCTTGAAATGCTCTGTGTTCGTGACTGATATTGGTAATTTTAGCCGTATCAATGCCGTATATGGTCAGTACTTCGATGATGCTACCGCGCCAGCGCGCGAGTTGGTACAAGTCGCTGCCTTACCACGCGGTGTCAATATCGAAATATCGGTGATTGCGAAAACAGCGTAATTTAAGTACGAAGGACGATGTACAAAGTACGAAATTAAAATTAATAAAAAAAAGCACATGAAACAAGTATTATCTTGCATACAACCTACGGGCGATTTACATTTAGGCAATTATTTTGGCGCAGTCAAAAATTGGGTAGATTTGCAATCGCAATACCAATGCCTTTATGGTGTTGTGGATTATCACTCTATGACGATGCCTTACAAAGCCGTTGATTTGCGCGAGAATACTTGGAAAATGATGTTTCAATTGTTGGCGTGTGGCGTAAAAGCGGAGAACTTGTTCATACAATCCCTTGTGCCAGAACACGCGGAATTGTGTTGGATTTTAAGCTGCTTTACCTCGTTCGGCGAGTTGAGTAAAATGACTCAATTCAAAGACAAGCGCGACCAACTCGAACACAAAGAATCGCAGACATTTATTTCGTCGGGTTTGTTTTTTTATCCAGTGTTGCAAGCAGCAGATATTTTGATATATAAGGCGGATTATGTGCCTGTAGGCAAAGACCAAGAGCAACACTTGGAGTTGTCGCGGAACATAGCAGCTCGTTTTAATTTTCAGGTTGGTAAAGAGTATTTTGTGCATCCTGAACCCTTGTTTACGGAGATTCCAAAATTGCTTTCGCTAGCAGATCCGAACAAAAAGATGAGCAAAAGCCTTGGCGAAAAGCATTATATCAATCTTTTTGGCGACGTGGAGCGTATGCGCAAGCAAGTGCGCTCGGCCGTAACGGATAGTGGCGAAGCCACAACCGAGATGAGCGCTGGCGTCAAAAATCTTTTTGAACTCTTGCGTGCTTGTGGTAAAACCGATATTCATGCTCAATTCATGCAAGATTTTGAAGGTGGCGCAATCCGTTATGGCGATTTGAAAAGTGCCGTAGCCGATACGTTATCCGAACTCATGTTGCCTTTCGGCGAAAAACTGACCGAACTCAACGCCAATAAAAAACAAGTAAAAGCGCAGATACAAGATAGCTCGGCCGTGGTTCGTGCCAAAGCGCAACAAACTCTACGTGAAGTAAAAGAACTAACGGGAATTATGAATGTGAAATTATAATTTTTATATCATATTGATAATCAGTTATTTATAAAATAAAAAAAACGCTTATGTTGTCTATTTGATAACATAAGCGTTTTTTTTATTAACTTTGGTAATTTATTTTTCTTCAATATCTTCAAAATCAAATAATTCTTTTAGCGTAATTCCAAGACAATCTGCTATAAGTACTAATTGTCCTACACTTGTATTTATTACTCCTCTTTCAATCCTACTTATCTGACTAATTTCTAAGTCTGTAGCAAAAGCAATATCTTTCTGAGAAAACCCTTTAGATTTTCGCAAAATATGCAAATGTTTACCTAACATTTTTATCACATGATATTGATTTTGATTTTTCACAAGCTCAAACATCATATATTTGAAAAATATATCAGTAGGCATATTTGCCTATTTTGTTTTTATTTCGTATCTTTGGATAATATTTTTCAAAATACTTTTCCGGAAAACAGTATTTTAAGTACCAAAAACTATTTTATTACCAAAAACTGTTCATTATCATGAAAAAATTGATTTATTTTTGCTGTACAATTACAGCGATTGGTTCTTTAGCGCTCTGGAGTTGCAAAAAAGAAACCTTGAAAGCTACTTTAAATGATACTAAACCATTAGGTTTAGCTGTCATAACTCCCTTACAAATCAATCCTTTTGATAGCCCTGATATTGTGGTTTCAAATGGAATGTTATTTTTTACTGATTATCCAACTTTTATGGCTACTTATGACAAACTCAATGAATTAGAAGCTGATGACAACGAAGTACATAATGCGTACCAAGAATTAAACTACTTAGAAAATGGAGAATTACCCGATGAAAAATTTATTACGTGTCACCCAATATTAGAAAAATTTGAAAATACTCGTAACTTTACTGCATTAAGAAAACAAGAAGAAGATAGGGAAACAAATTATTTAAAAAATGGTGGTCAACTAGAAAACTATGTTGATGGTTTTGTTGAAGATCCAACTTTTGCAGCATTGCTAAATACCTCAAATGAGGTGCGTATTGGTGACTATATTTTCAAATACTTACCAAATTATCAGATTGCTATAATCAGTAATGCAGATTTTACTACTTTGGATTTAGTAAGAGCTACTCCATTACAAAATTTAAGAGATGGTCATCATTTAAGGCTTTGGGACAGAAAATTAGGTATATACTCTAGCACTAAAGAACTGAATTTATTTACCGTAAATGAGCAAGGAGAAACTATAGACTTTGCAAATAGATCGGTTTGTAGACCTTTAATTGACTTTAACATTCAAGTATCAAGTAATAATAACACAATTACATTAATAAATACCTCTTTTGATATATGCTGCGATCCTGAAAGCAATTTTATATGGGATTTTGGTGATGGTACAACATATACAGGAGAAAACCCTCCAGCGCATACGTACACAAATTTAACATTCCCGCTTACGATAAGGTTAACAGCAAAAGAATGTCAATTAGGTCTTAATGGGCTCCAAGATGTAGCAGTTATTAAAACTTTTACATCTCCTTGTGATATGATAATCAAAAATGCGGCAGTTAATGTTACAGGAAATCAAGTATCAACATCTACTGTAAATCTTGCTGGTTCTACAATTACATGGGATTTTGGGGATGGCACTATACTAAATGGTGCGTATCAATCTCATATATATCCTTTTGTAGGTACTAACAATAAAACCATAACTTTAAAAGTGATAGGTAGTGATGGCTGTACTCAAACTTTTGTATTTATAGTTGCCAGTGGATGTGGGTACAAATCAGGAAAAGTATTACAATCATTTCCAATTCCACCACTTAATACCAACAATACATATGTAATGACTTGCAAACTCAATTTCAATAGCCTCTTTCTTACAAACTCTATTAAAGTATCAACAAAGACATGGATTAAACCTTGGAATAGTGTAAAACTTATTCCGAAGTTTGTAACTAGCATTACAACTAGCATTAGAGGAAACAGTAACTTCTTATATGTTACACAAAATGGTGGAAACCCCTTATGTAATTCTCAACCCGTCAACTTGCTAGGAACTGATATTACAAAAACTAAAAATAATACGTTTTACGTAAGTTTTTCACATAAATTAAGTGTGAATGGAGCTGCAAGATTTGATGACAATCAAATCTTTTCAAGACATAATGTGAATACACAAAACACTAATAACCCTCAAAATCTTATTTTAGTTAATTAGCAATTATAAAAAATATGGAGTCATTAAGTAGCTAAAGTTTTCGATTTCTAATCGAATAGTTTTTTAAATGACTCCATAATTTTATCTTGTAGAAATACCCAAATAAAATGAAAAAAAGCATCTTTATCATTATAATCCAGTTTTTACTTCTTTATAACACGAAAGCACAAAGTATAGGAATACGAACAGAAGCACAATCTTATCGCTCATATTTTGATATCAAAACGGACAAAGTTTTTAGTGCTACTGAAAATGATCCCATATTAGTTTTTGATTTTACTTTTCCGATAAAAAAAATAGACGTAAATCTTGGTTTCTTCAAGGCAACTCCATTTACAGGGTATTCTTTTAGATATCCTAATGTAGATTTCTATGGACAATTTATAAGTTCTGTATTTTGTGTATCTGCTTTTGGGGGTTTAGGCTATCATTATTATATAAAACCAAGAATTAGTGTTGGTATTATGGCTAATGTGCATGCTGTTTATACAAGAAAGTCACTTTTAATTAATAGTCAAGCTACTAGAACAACCTATACTGATTTTACAACATCTATGGTCAATAAAGGGTGGCAATACATACCAGAAATCGAAACCAATATTGTGTTTGATTTTAAAAAGAAAAAGAAATGGGCTTTTATGATGGGCGCAGGTTATATGTTTGGTCAAAAAAGAATGGAAACTTTGACCGTAGATTACAATATTTTTAATTTTCCGACAGAAAGAGTCCAAGTATATAATAATGGTACTAATTTTAATGTTAATATCGGATTGAGGTATAAATTCTTGAAAAAGAAAGATAGTAAAGTTTCAAAATAAAGTAAAAAGGTACCAATAAAAAAAACGCTTATGTTATCGAATAGACAACATAAGCGTTTTTTTATTGGTCTTCAAAACTCCTAAACCTCAGCCGAATCTATCCGATTGTGATACCAACGCAATAGATACAATACGATGGCGAAATCCACAAAAAGCGGCGTCATCCATAAATACGAATAGGGGATTTGGATGAAGGTATAAAAGATGGTCAAGTATATTTTTAAGGCAGCCAATAAAAAGAGGTTGTACTCAAATCTGGCTTTTTGTTTATAAAACAAAAAGCCCAACAAGACTGGCGTGAGCGAAGACAATAAAAAATGCACGAGTTGTAAAGCCTTCAAACGATCTACGATTTCGCCACCGCCAAAGCGATGAAACCAGCTAGCCAAACCAATGCCTTTGAACAAGTGATACGAACCGCCACTTTCGTTGGTAAAGCCAGGTGTGACCCATTCAGCTGTGGCTGCGATGGTGTGATATTTCAAGCCATTGCTAAATATGCTCGTATCTTGCATCCAAAATGGAATAACATAAATGCACAAAACAGCTATAATAATAGATAATAAACTGATTTTTAGATATTTATACTCTTTTAAAATAAATAATACAAAGAAAAATAACGGTACCCAAAACACAACTGCAAACCGCGACAACAAGCAACAAATGATGGCCGCCACAATACCATTGCGCCAATTGCAAAGCAAAGAACCTGCCAACAACAAGTAATATCCAGCTATGAGAGGCTCTATGGTAAGGCCGAGTGTGGGTTTATCGAAGCGTTCGTAACTCCACAAAATAAGTATCGGAAACAACATGGCGCATATACTTTGCCATGTTTTGAGGCCGCCGATTTGTCGAAACAACAACCAACAGATTACCAATAGTAAAAATCCCGAAGCTATCCATCTATAATCGCACATCAAAATTTGACCCAATACAAACGGTAGCCATTGCATCGGCAAATAGGTCGGCGAAAGCGGCGTAGCCCAATCTGAAATAACTTTGTAAGGAAATTCGCCATGCAACAATCGAGTGACGAGTATCGTCACTTGAGGTATCACATCCGAATTGCTAGCGTGCGCCAAATCTATGCGCATCACTTCGGACGTAAAAATCCGACTTGCGCGCGTGACATAACCGATGAAAAATGTCGTAAAAAATAAAAATAAACGCCTGTCTATCAATACTTTACCACTATCGTTCATATTTTTTTCATCTCTGACAAAATATAAAAATCCAACGCCAACACTTATAGATACCAACGCCAGCACAATAGCGCTCGCCATGTATCCGAACATACCGCAGCAAAAAGTAACCAAACCAACTTCGAGCAATATCGCTACGAGTAAGTAAATCAATAAATTTCGTTTTTGCATTTATATATCTTATTTTTATATAATTATCATCGACCTCCCTAAATCCCTCCAAAGGAGACTTGCAATCGTTACAGCAAACTTTTAAGTACCAGATTCAAGAGATAAATGGCATATCTTGCTTAAAAATTGTCAATATGACTAAGTTTTTATATAATCGTTAAATGAAAAAAGCTGCCAATAAACTTGACAGCTTTTCTATATTTGAGCATTAAAACTTATCTAAATTACCTTACGTTTTCAAGTCCTCCCTTTGGGAGGATTAACTTCGTTGAGGGCTTCGCCGTTTAGGTGGGTCTTTAGGTGGAATAGCTTTTTACACCGTCAAAATCTCCTTTTCCTTAGCATCCACGGCCGATTCTATTTTCGCAATAAAATTATCTGTCAACTTTTGCACATCTGCTTCTTTACCTTTTCCTGCATCTTCGGCTAGGCCGTTTTTGACGGCTTTCTTGATTTCTTCCATCACATCGCGACGTGCATTACGGACAGAAACGCGCGCATCTTCGCCAAGTGCTTTTGCTTTTTTCACAAATTCGCGACGACGCTCTTCGGTCAGTGGCGGTATAGAAAGGCGAATGGTTTCGCCATCATTCATGGGTGTGATACCAAGATTGGCCTCGAAAAGTGCTTTTTCGATTGTGCCTAACATCTTGCGCTCCCATGGTTGTATGGTCAGCGTGCGCGCATCGGATGCACCGAGATTTGCGACTTGGGCTAGTGGCGTTGGTGCGCCATAATAATCGACCATAATGCCACCGAGCATAGCTGGCGACGCTTTACCTGTGCGTACTTTTCCGAACTCGTGTATCAAGTGAACAATAGCGCCTTCCATAGATTCGTGCGCCATGTCGAAATACATATTAATTTCCTCCATGTTATAAAAATTCTTTTAGCTTTAGAATTTATTATTTTATAAATACCTGATTATAAATTACTTAGTTACTGATGTTACGCAACGTCTTTTAAATTGACTCAGTTGAGTTTAATTTGTTGGAACTCTTTGCTCACCTTTCGTTACTTTTTTCCTTGATGAAAAAAGTAACCAAAAAAATCAAGTGCT
>JAYUJV010000251.1:0-1080 GCA_043764975.1 Saprospirales bacterium | reverse complement strand
AAACTGAACGTATCGTAAGCGACTTCGAGGTCGCCATTTGTGTTATATTGATACAAATGCAAATAACTATCGCGTTGGCTCAATATCATAAATTTGTTCGGATTGTTGGGCATAAAAATGATTGGCGCATAAGGCTCAACATATTTTGGATGCTTTTCGACAAACAACATTTTGTCATATTCGCCAGTTATGGCATCGAAACGCACCAATTTCATTAGGTTTTGATCGCGATTCAACACCTGTATATATATGTATTTACTATCGGGCGACCAAGTGATGTTTGTCAAATATTGTTCTTTGGGTTCGCCAGTTTTGAGATATACGATTTTTTCGGTCGCTACATTATATACACCAACCGTTACTTCATGACTTTTTGAGCCAGCCATCGGGTATTTCAAATCGTTCAGAACCGCTGGCGTTTTGCGATAGTTTGCCAACGGATAATTCGTAACCATACTTTGATCCATTCTGTAAAAGGCCAAAAGTGATTCATTTGGAGACCAAAAAGTACCTTTCGTTATGCCAAATTCTTGACGGTGAACGCTTTCTCCATATACTAAATTCAAGTTTCCATCTTTAGAAACGGCTTTTATTTTGCCGTCAGGCATAGCGATATATAAGTTGTGACTTATGGTGTAAGCGACTGCTTTATTATTTTTTGAAATATCAAGGTTGTCGGCATCGGCGTTCCAAGTTAATGATTTTGTGGCTTTTTGATTCATCAAATCAACTTCATAAAGACTATTTTCTCTAATAAAAGTGAAACGTTTAGTGTCTAACCAAGTAAAACCAACAAAACTTTGCACGTTTTCGAGCGCAGCCGTTTTTAATATTTCAGCCAATTTTTCTTTGGTGGCAATCGTAGTAGTATCGCCCGATGAAGCAACGGTATTGACCAATCGACCATTGGTATCAAAATACGTGTATTCGTCAGCGTCTGCTTTCCAAGACAAAAACGATAAGCCTTTTGCTCTAAATTTAGGATTATTATAATCTTCAATGCTCAATTTTTGAGTTTGCGCAAGCAAAAACAAAGGCGCAAATGTTAAAGTTAGTAAAAAAAAGAGATTTTTTTTCATT
>JAYUJV010000250.1:0-3081 GCA_043764975.1 Saprospirales bacterium | reverse complement strand
GTTTTTTCCGCGCCGACGTAATTTTAAGCAAAAACTACGGAATTTATGCAGAGCACTTGATTTTTTTGGTTACTTTTTTCATCAAGGAAAAAAGTGACGAAAGGCGAGTAAAAAGTTCCAACTAATTAAACTTGAACGAGTCATTTTTAAAGACGTTTAGAACTTTTTTTACAAAAATAAAAATAATTTCTACTACGCAAATACATTGCGCAGTAGCGTTTTACCTTTGTGGTATCAAAACGAAAAACGATAAAAGCAAATTAAAAATACATTTAAAAATATGAAAAAAAATCCTAAAATATTAATCCTTGTGGGTTGTCCATGTTCGGGCAAATCGACGTTTGCAGAGTACCACTCAAAGTTCAATGATGTGATGCGCATCAACCGTGATGAGTTGCGTCAAATGCTACGTTTTGCCGAGCAACTCGAACCCGAAGACGAGGCTTTACTGACGCGCATGAGCGACAAAATGATAGAAGTGGCGTTGCAAAAAGGGCGCGATGTGGTCATAGACAATACGAATACGAAGCGCGAATTTTTGCAACAAATCATAGACCGTTTCAATCCGTTGGCGGACATTGAGTTCAAAATATTTGACATTCCATTGCTTGAATTAAAAGCGCGCAATGCAGTTCGTAGCCGAAAAGTGCCAATAAAAGTTATCGAATCTATGTATCAACGATTGGTATATTTGAAGCAAAATTTTGACTTTTCGGTGCGTCCACGCGCTGGTCAATTACCTGATGATAAATCAAGATATTTGATACAAAATACTGATTTGCAGCAAGTTGTGTTGTGTGATTTGGACGGGACATTGGCTTTGCCGAACGGTAGAAATATGTTTCGCCCAAGCGATGAACAGATGTATGCCGACACACTCAACGAGCCTGTGGCGCAAGCCTTGCGAGGGATGATGGCGCAAAACAAAATCATCTTTTTATCAGGTCGAGAAGACCTTTTTTACGACATCACTAAGCGATGGATTATCGAAAAAGCTGGCATCACAGACTTCGAGTTGTTCATGCGCGCCGAGGGCGATTCTCGAAAAGACAGTATCGTGAAACTCGAAATCGTAAAAGAAAAAATAATGCCGCGCTACAACATAACAGGCGTTTTTGACGATCGCCTACAAGTGTGCCGAATGTGGTACGAAAACGGTATTTTTTGTTTCAATGTCAATCAAGGTTTGGTTGAATTTTAGGTCTTCCCTCAGTCCCTCCAAAGGAGGGAAGCACCAAGAAGTGGAGGCCTCACCCAACCTCTCCAAAGGAGAGGAGTGCCATCGTGATAGCCTAACAAGTTGCCACTTATTGGTGTTCCCCTCTTTTAGGAGGGGCTAGGGGAGGATTTGGCACTTCTCCTTTGGAGGGATTGAGGGAGGTTTAAGTTAAAAAAAATAACAGCATGATTATAAACATAAAATCTTCTAACGCACACTTATTAGATGTGTTGTACAAAAATCCAGATACGGATTTTGGATTGTATTTGAAGCCGTTGCGCAATGGCGTAATGGTGGGTAATTGCGTGAGTGCGCATGAGTATGAAGTCGTTTTTCAGGATACAAAACATAGTTTTGTACAAGACGATACGCAGTTGGATTTTCAATCTTATTGCAATCCCAATGTGGCGTTGAATATCGTTTCAGATTTGTTTTCGCACCTCTTGATTGATAAAAATATGTATTGGTCAAAGTCAATTTCGTGGCTCGAAAAAACGTATCAAGATATTGACAATGAGCCAGTTACGATTGTGTTACCAAATATCTATATGGATAGTAGATGGTTCAAAGATGGCGTGTTTGTGTTGTCAAAATACTTGCCACAAGTGACTTTAACACAGCTGAAAACGTTTCATTTTGAGTTAAAAATCACAGCCGAAAGTGTGTTTGAAGGCATCAATTTATTGGCTATCGTGGCGTGTTTTATTGATATGACCAACTCGTTTCGGACACCATTTTTGACCGAAGATTGGTACGTAAAATACGTCAGAATCATGACCAATGTGCCGAATGTGCCGTACTTTGTTTTTTACTTGTTCATCACGCGTTGCATTCGTTCGATACAAGTTTTTGAGAGTATAAAACCGACTATGGAGGCTTATTTTGACAACAAAACGCAATTTGTGTTCACGGACACGCATCAGACGCGAAAAGTAGAAGTGTTCAAAGCGCTTGGTGTTGATTTGCCGATTTTGGACATCGGTTGTGGCGAAATGCAATATTATAAAATGTTTCGTGGTAAAGGTTTTAAACACCAATATTTTGCCGTCGATCGTGAAGACGATGTAGCAAATTTAGTTGCGAAATTGCAAGCTGCGGACGAAAAAATTGAGTTTTATCAAGATTTAGAGGCGTATCAACATAGCGAAAAAGTAAATATCATCATTTCGGAAGTGATTGAACACAATACGATTGACGAAACTTTTGCTTTTTTGGCGAAAGTCAAAACCTTGAATTATGGCACTATTGCCATCACGACGCCGAATCGAAGTTTTAATAAACACTATGCTATGAACGCTGAATTTCGTCGCGATGACCACATTTATGAAATGGACAGTACCGAATTTCACACGCTTATTCATCATGTTTTTGGGCAACATAAGGTTGAAATATTTGGCATTGGCGATTGTGTAAACGGCGATTATCCAACTCAAATGGCGATTGTTCGCAAAGAGAATTTATAGGTTTTTAGTAAATATTTAGGTATTATTCAAGCGAACAGTAAATTTGTAGTTTTTAACATTTTCAGATTTAATAAGCAATATACAATTGGCAAAAGGCAACGATTTTCGGCAAATTTTGCTTATTGCTTATTGCAAATTATATTGAATATTAAAGAAAATCTTTTCGATTTAGCTCTTTTCGATAAATAGCCAAGTAGTTACAATTTTTATTCATAAATAATTGATTATCATAATAATATAAATTTATAATAAAAATATATGCAAGATACACTCAAAAAATTAGAGCAGCGGATAGATAGATTTTGCACAAATCGAGTCAATCATTTTAGTGCAACCATCAGTCCTGCGCCCAAAAGTAAAGAGCGAAACGAGATAGAAAGTATCGCCGAAGCCTTGCTT
>JAYUJV010000249.1:0-1086 GCA_043764975.1 Saprospirales bacterium | reverse complement strand
GTTGCCAGATTTGATTAAAAAATTATTTTAATTTGTCTTGTTCCGAACGTTGTCAGCGTTCAAAACGCTGACAACGTTTAAATCACAATAAATTCAAGCAATAAAAAAGCAGCAAATATTAACATTTGCTGCTTTTTTTTATTTTATAATATATTGATAATCAAATATTTGCAAATTAAATAAATTACTTTATTTTAATATCCGCATAATTATTTTTAAGTTTCACGCGACCTTTGTTGCTACCATTTCCATGCGTACCTTCTATGGATTCCGAGTTGTCTTTATTACTATGATACGTTGATTTGAACGCCTGTGGCACACTAATATCACCATAATTTGAGCTGGCATCGAGCTGATAATTGGCATCTGAACCAAAATCTATTTCGGTGTCAGAATAATTGGCATCAATCCGAATACTCGAAAACGATTTCCCTACTTGGTCAATGCGAGTTTCGCCATAACCTGCATCTATGTCGCATGAATTTTCTAATTTATCAATATTTATATCCGTATATTTTCCTTTGCCCGACATGTCGCGGATAGATTTTATCTCATACGAATCGTAAGCGCTGTCGTAAGTGATGCTGTTTACGCTACCGATTTCGTAATGTGAATATCGGCTGCTTGGCAATGACATTTTTTCAGCACGCTGAATAACCGCTTTCGAGTATTTGAGCGTAGCCGAAAAATCTTTACACTCCGCCAACTCTATGTTCGAGTAACTCATTTCGCCTTTCATGTTGCCTACTTTTGCGATATTGGCATTGCCATAAGCAAGCAAACACTCTATGTCATTGTCTATGTTTTCGGTATTTACGTTGCCATATTTGACATTTACTTTCACGGCGCCTTTCGTGTAACCTATATTGGCATCGCCGTAGCGATTGCTGAGATCCAAGAAATTACCGCGCGGATAATATACATCGTAATTGATGGTATAGTCGTTTCTGTCGTTGTTCCACATCTTCCAGTTCGAGCCTTCGGCGATGATGGTTTCTGCTTTTACAAAATTGGCATCATTATAAAAATTGATGTTGATTTTATTAAATGTTTCGTCCGCTTTTTGTTGATTGTCGGCATCGGCCA
>JAYUJV010000248.1:0-8470 GCA_043764975.1 Saprospirales bacterium | reverse complement strand
TATTTGCCGCTATTTTTACTTGCGTCGCCAATATTCAATACGTTTTTTATTTCTTAAAAAACAATTTGAAAGCGTCTGGTTCAGCAATCGCGCACTTGGGATTTGGATTGATGATTATCGGAACGTTGGCTTCTGGTTTGAATAAAACATTCATATCAAGCAATAAATTTGCTCAAGATGGCATTATTGAAGGTGCTGATGAAGATTATTATCAAAAAAATATCATCTTGCTAAAAGGCGTTTCGACCATGATGAAAGGCTATGAAGTGACGTATGTTCAAGATACAACTTGGGATTTTAATCGTCGATTCACCGTGCATTATGGCAAAAAAGATGACAATGGAAACACCGTCGAGGAATTTGATTTGTATCCAAACGTAATTTACGACAAGACATTTACAAAAATTGCGGCCTCGAATCCCGATACAAAGCATTATTGGAATAAAGACATATTTACAGACGTTTCTTCGTTGCCAAAGTCTGATACAGATCCTGTTTATCGTCAAAAAATGGAAGATAGCTTGAAATATTTGAGCGTTTCGGCCATCGTAGGCGATACGTTTTTTACGAAGCAATTTTATGGAATTATTGAAGGGGTAAATCTTGCGCCGAAGTCTAAAGATTATGATCCACATCCTGGCGATTTGCCAATCGGTGTAAAAGTTTCAATGCACAAACTTGACGACCCAACGGTATATTATGCAGAACCAATGGTAGTCTATCGCGACAAAGAAATGTTGAGTTTGCCTGCTCGAATTGGTGCATTACAAGTCAGTTTGCGATTGCCTGAAAACACCATCGAAAACGCATTTGTGTCAGATGAAAAGTTGAAATATCAAAATTATAGCTTAACCGTTGGTCAAGAAGTCACGGTTGATGGCAATAAAATCAGCTTTAGGGAATTTGATAAAAATGGAAAACATCCGAATTACAAACCCGAACAAGGCGACATTCCAGTCAATGCCAATTTTAAGGTTACAGACGCAACTGGAAAGCAATTTGACGCTAAACCACTGTTTTTGATTCGTGAAAATAGACCTTACAACATCAAAGATGAAGTGTCGAGTTTGGGTTTACATATCCGTTTGTTGGGTATCAATCCTGCAACTGGTGCTGCTTCAATTGCGATTGCTCAAAGCTCTGCCGAACAGCGAAGAATCCATGTAGAAGTGGCCGAAAACTCGCCGAGCAACGAATATATTGTGTTGCAAGCCATCGTTTTTCCTGGCATCAATTACTTTTGGGTCGGTACAATCATGATGATGCTCGGTTTAGGAATCAGTATGTTTATGCGTCTAAAACCTAAATTTGAATCACATTTGCGAGGAGAAGAAATAGCATAATAATTCTATTTATTGAAAAAAAAGCCTTGTTTTGTATCAAAACAAGGCTTTTTTTATGTATTAACTAACTGATTATCAGTATATTATTTTAATTATTTTAATTTCTTTATTTTTCTTTAATTTCTTTATTTTTCATTAACTAGCTGATTGTCAAAATATTATTTTAATTTCTTTAATTTCTTTATTTTTCATTAACTAGCTGATTATCAGTATATTCCTTTAATTTCTTTAATTTTCTTAATTCTTTTAATTTCCATTAACTCCTTTCCAAAATCACTGCATAACCTTGACCAACACCGATGCACATTGTTGCCAATGCGTATCTTTTTTGTTGTTTTTGAAGTTCGAGCGCGGCTGTGTAGGTAATACGTGCGCCCGACATTCCCAACGGATGTCCGAGTGCGATTGCGCCACCATTTACGTTGATTCGAGGATCATCATCTGCCAAACCTAAGGCTCTGATGACAGCCAAAGATTGCGCTGCAAACGCTTCATTCAATTCTATAATGTCAATATCTGCAAGCGAAAGTCCAGCTTTTTTGAGTGCCAATTGAGTTGCCGAAACTGGACCAATGCCCATGATTCGAGGCTCACAACCAGTCACAGCCGAAGCTACAATCCTTGCTTTTGGCGATAAGCCAAACGATTTTACGCCTAGCTCCGAAGCCATATAAATGGCCATTGCGCCATCGTTTAGTCCCGAAGAATTTCCTGCCGTTACGCTGCCATCTTTTTTGAAAGCCGCTTTGAGCGTCGCCAATTTTTCGAGTGAAGTATTGGGTTTTATAAACTCATCATTGCTGAAAAGAAGCCCCTCCTGACCTCCCCGAAGGGGTGGAAGACTAATTGAGGTAATTTCTTCTACAAATCGTCCATTTACTTGCGCTTTTGTTGCTTTTTGCTGTGAATTGTAAGCAAAAAGGTCTTGATCTTCACGACTGATGTTGTACATTTCTACCAAATTTTCGGCAGTTTTGCCCATCGCTTCTGTACCATACATGGCATCAAGTTTAGGATTGATGAATCGCCAACCGAAACTAGAATCCGAAAGTTGCACATCTGAACCAAACGCTTTTGCTGATTTTGACATCACATAAGGCGCACGTGTCATATTTTCCACGCCTCCAACCATGAATATATCGCCGTCGCCAGCTTTTATGGCGCGCGATGCGTTAATAATTGCCGACATACCCGAAGCGCACAAACGATTGACGGTTTCGCCTGGTACACTTGGCGGAAGTCCTGCCAATAGCAATGCCATTCGTGCCACATTTCGATTGTCCTCGCCAGCTTGGTTCACGCAACCAAAAATCACATCTGCAATACTATCCAACGGAATATTGGGATTGCGTTTTGCTAATTCAGACATCACGTGAGCAGCCATATCGTCTGCTCGCACGCTGGAAAGTGATCCTCCAAAACTGCCAATCGGTGTGCGTACACCATCTATTATATAAGCGTTGTTCATTCTTATTTTTTTGCAAAGGTAAGATTTATTGATATAAAATTCAACAAATCAACATTGGGCTTTTCAAATGTTAATATTTTCTTAATGAATACAATATGCTATATTGTACCGTTTATAAATTATTCTTTTTTAAATAAA
The DNA here is from genome assembly GCA_043764975.1 of Saprospirales bacterium. Classification (GTDB taxonomy): domain Bacteria; phylum Bacteroidota; class Bacteroidia; order Chitinophagales; family Saprospiraceae; genus JAYUJV01. Next base: position 5,521 of record JAYUJV010000248.1, on the reverse strand, counting down.
AATCATCAAACGATAAGCAAATTTTACATTTTTTCAATATCATTTTATTTACACATAAAAACCTTTTTACAATGAAATTAATGAATGTATTATCAATTTGCTTGTTTTTTTTGGCATTTAATGCCTTTTCTCAAACCGATGCGCCAGTTTCAAATCGATTGCGAGACAACAAAGCCATTATGTTTGATGTATCAGCAGGTTATCAAACAATGGATTTGAAAAACTTGAATGACAAAATTACCTCGAATGGTTTTTGGGGGGTGAAAAACAATTTCTACACCATGGGACTTTCTGCAAAAGCACTTTTGTACAAAAAATACATAATAGGTGTAGAAAGTGAAATCCTTCTAAATCCAGTTTTGAGTCATATAGGAGGCGGGAATCCTTCGAGTATTGGCGGTCTTAATTCGAGATTTAATGTAGGTTACAACTTGATGCAGTCCAATAGATTGGGTTTTCGAGTAGAAGGCGGTTTGGTTATCAATATGTTGAACTTGAACTTGAGCAATGCGACAACTGTTACCAAAGATTTTAATGAAGCCATTTCTACATTTAATGGTACGAGTGTACAAAGTACTACGCCAACCACTTATTTTGCGGTCGGTATGGATTATTATACTCGAAAACATGATTTGAATTGCGATGCGCAAAAGACAAATTACAAAATCGGTTTTGACATCGGTTATCAATTGCCTGGAAAAAACGTTTGGACTTCAGGCGCGATTGACCTCAATGGCCCTACGATAAGCACAAGTGGTTTTTTTATAAAACTCAAAGCAGGAAATATTACTAAACGTATTCGTAAAGCATAATAAAAAGAGGAAACGCCAATCGTGTTTCCTCTTTTTTTATAGATTTTCGTATCAAAACATTATTTTAAATTTATTAAAATAAACGTTATTTAATTGTAGTTAACAATTCAAATAAAATCGTATATTTGTATTTAATTTTGTTTAATAAAATCGTAAATCAATAATAATATATTGATTTTTCATTAAAATTAAAATTTATTTTTAAAATAGCCAAATTAATAAAATGAAACATTTCAACTATTGCTTACTATTTTTTCTGTTTTTGTTCAGTATTGCTTGTAAAAACAATGACAATAAAACGACTAAAATACCCGAAACAGTTGCAAAATCAACTATTTCGAGTAACTTAAATTATCCAACCGAATTACATGGCTTCTGGATAAACGATGCTTATTTACAGAGATTGCAAGAAGGGAAAATGACATTATCTGCGATTCAAAAAATTGGAATAACAGAAAATGATGTCACAACTTTCGAGATTTCAGACTCAAGCGCAAGTGCAGGTTTTAATTTTCACGAAGGTATGGCTTGTACATTACGATATAAAGATGGAAGTCATTTTGAGGTTTTAAACGCTGATAATAACTACGAAAAAGCGTATGAATTGGAAGTGACATCAAAAAATCATGTCAAAATTGGCAAAACCAATATGACAAAAATTGGCAATGACAAATCGGGTGTTGATGCGTTAAATTTTCAACTTTTTGGTGGAAAATACTCGCTAAATAATAAAACCGTTGAATTAAAAGATGACGGCAGTATAACAGGTTTGGAAAAATATACACATTACGCTGTTTTGTACGATTACATAAGTGAAAATAATGCGCCAGATCAAATAGAGTTTATCACCGATGATGAAGTTTCTACATATTTTGCTTTCAAACTTGATAAACAAACTAAGACTGTTTTGTCTATTTTTGATTTAAAATGCCTAAAAAAAGTAGGTGATGATTGTTTGAAATCAGGTATTGGAAAGTTACATTGGACTTTAGAAAAATAAAATATTTCATAAAATAGAGGAAGCTCGCATCGCGTTTTCTCTTTTTTTTATAAATATTTTAAAAGAAAAAATAAACTTTCAAAAAAAAATATTTTCTTTGTCGAAAATATTAAACTTTTGAAAAAATATCTATTTTTTTTGTTTTTTGTAGCATATTTTACAACTTTTGCTCAAAAATCGCCCCTTGAATCACAAACGATGCGTTTAGATGCAGCCGTTCGACAAGATTCAATGTTGTTGCAAAAACTATTATCCGACGATTTGACTTTTATACATTCCAATGGTTTATTAGAAACCAAAACGTCATTTATAATTTCCATTAAAAACGGAAAAATAAAGTATAATTCATTTGAAGTCTTAGAGCAACATATCCGAAATTATGGTCGAAAAACGGCAATCATAAACGGCAAAATCATCATAAAAGGAACGTATGAAAAAAGTCCTTATGAAGTAAATTTATTGTTCACGTCTATGTACAGAAAGCAGTTTGGGCGTTGGCAATTGGTGGCGTGGCAATCGACGAAAAGAAATTAAAATAATTAAAGAAATTAAAATAATTAAAATAATTAAAAAATAGTTTAAACATATAGTGTTCTTATACCCAAAGTTTGACGCTACGATGGGAAGTCCCTCTTTCTTTCTCCCTCCTTTTGGGAGGGTTAGGGTGGGCCTGATTTAGGGAGGTCTATTAATCAAAAATCCAATGAAAGTAAAAGTAGCGATTACGCAATTAAAATGTTATGCAGATGTAGCGGTGAATGTTGAAAAACATATACAAACGGTACGTAAAGCAGCAGCGAATGGTGCAAATATTATTTGCCTACAAGAGCTTTTTGATGCTCAATATTTTCCGCAGTTTGTAAACGTAGAGAGTTACAAATATGCTCAACCAATACCGAGTCCGACCACAAATAAGATGCAAGCGTTGGCGAAAGAACTAGGTGTGGTGTTACTTGTGCCAATATACGAAGAAGCGATGGCTGGTGTTTATTTCAACACCGTTGTCGTTTTTGATGCTGATGGCGCATATTTGGGTAAATACCGTAAAACGCATATTCCAGATGGGCCGCAATATCTCGAAAAATTTTATTTTGCGCCTGGCGATTTGGGTTATCCTGTGTTCGATACAAAATTTGGTCGCATCGCAGTTGGTATTTGTTGGGACGAATGGTTTCCAGAAGTGGCGCGTATTTTTGCATTGCAAGGGGCGAATATTATTTTTTATCCGAGCGCAATTGGTTCAGAGCCTGACAGACCAGATTATAGTAGCCACGAGGCTTGGCAAACGGTGGTTCGCTCGCATGGCATCACGAATGGTGTATTTATCGCTGCGCCCAATAGGGTAGGAACTGAGCAAGACATGACGTTTTACGGACATAGTTTTATCAGCGATCCATTCGGTGAGTTTTTGGCGACAGCCGAAAAAGAAGAAGCCGTTTTATATGCCGATTGTGATTTTGGAAAGGTACGCGAAGCGCGCGAGTTGTTACATTTTTTCAGAGATCGTCGAGTCGATACTTACGGAATGTTGTTGAAGCAAAGCGTTTAATCTTGAAATTAAAAAAATTATAGGAATTAAGAAAATTAAAGAAATATTCATGTAGCACCGAATTTATTCAGTAATAGAAAACGCCGAAATTATTCACAATCTGAATAATTTCGGCGTTTTTATAAGTAATATGTTAAATTTAGACCAAATAGAACTTTGGAATATTTTAAATATAAAATGTAAGAATACGTACTTGAAAGTTTGCCATTACGTTGGGAAGTCCCTCTTTTGGAGGGATTTAGGGAGGCTTTTAAATTATTAACACCAAACAAATTCGGTGCTACTGTTGAAACACATATTGCAAAATATTTGCGCCCATTTGTAGCGATTTTGTACGCACTTCATCTGTATCTTTATGCACGGAAGGGCTTTCCCAACCATCGCTGATGTTGCTCTCAAAAGTGTATAAACACACCAAACGACCTTCATAAATAATGCCATACGTTTGTGGTGCGCGACCTGCATCATGCTCATGTACCTTCGTTACGCCTTTCGGAAAATTAAATTTTTGATGATAAATTGGGTGTTCAAACGGCAATTCTGTCAAAGGCGCTTCTGGAAATATTTTCTTTAAAACTGGACGGATAAACTGATCCATGCCGTAGTCATCATCGACATATAAAAAACCACCAGCTTTAAGGTAGGTATTGATGTTTTCAGCTTCTTCGTCTGTAACCACCACATTTCCGTGACCTGTCAAAAACAAAAAAGGATAATTAAAAATATCGGCGCTGCCCATTTCTATGGTCGCATATTCAGGATTAAAATTGGTATTTTGTTCTTTATTACTAAATTTTATGAGGTTTTCGAGTGCATCGACTACGCTATACCAATCGCCACCGCCCTTGTATTTCAATAAAGCAATTTTGTTGGTTTGTTGTGCAAATATGTTCATTTGCAAACTTAATATAAAGAATAAAAGGCTTAGTTTTTTTAAGTTCATTTTTGAAAAATGTATTTTAATAAAATTCATTTATTTTTTAAATTAAGTATTTGTAAATTTATAAATATTTGGTTAACAGTAATTTGAATATATTTTAAATTCAATTCCTATTTTAAGAATTTGAAAATGTTAGTTAATATGTCACTCCTAAGGAGTTCAAAAACACGTCGTGGATTTTACGTTTTTTACCAACATATCATGCCTGACGGCATTTTTAACAAATAATGCCGTTAGGCATTGCATGTCGGTAACTAAAATACTCCTAAAAGTTATATAAGCGCCGTAGGTGCGACATACTTAGTGCATAGCTATGTATTTTCCTTATGAAAAGAGTTGAATATTTTTACAAATATTTTATTTCAAATCTTCAGGTCCAACCCGAATAATATTCAAAGTATCTTCCGTACAATCCACTAAAGCTGAAGGCACATTTCCACCATTTCCGCCGTCAATAACCAAATCAACTAAGTTTTCGTAATCTTGATAAATATCGTAAGCATCGGTAAAATACTCTAATATTTCATCATCAGATTTTAGCGAAGTTGTCAATATTGGTCGGCCAAGACCTTCTACGATGGCTAATATTATTTTGTTGTCAGGAATCCGAACACCAATCGTTTTTTTACGATTTTTGAACAATTTCGGCACATCATTATTGGCATTCAAGATAAACGTAAACGGGCCAGGTAAATTGCGCTTCATCGCCTTAAAAACCTGATTATCGAGTTGTGCGGCATATTCTGAAATCTGCGCAATGTCTTTGCAAATGAACGACAACATCGCTTTTGCAGGATCTAATTTCCGAATTTGACACACGCGTTCTACCGCTTTTGCGTTCGTGATGTCGCAGCCAATACCATAAACCGTATCTGTCGGATACACGATGACACCACCTTTTTCAAGTATGTCAATCGCTTGTTTTATTTTCCGTGCATCTGGATTATCTGGATGTATTTCTATAAACATATAAGAAAAATTTGAAGCCCCTCCCAACCCTCCCCAAAAGGGGAGGACTTTATAAGTGGCCACTCGAGTTTGCCGTACAATACTCCTCCCCTTTGGGGAGGTTGGGAGGGGCCTACTCCTCATCCAAATCATTCAGCATATCTGCTAAAAAATCTTGGAATGTGAATTTATCATTCAATATTTCTTTATTCAATAAATTGGTTTCGGAAAGACCAAAAAGTGCCAATTCCATGTATGTAAAACGTTCCTCA
>JAYUJV010000247.1:0-8478 GCA_043764975.1 Saprospirales bacterium | reverse complement strand
CCAACGCATATCAAGCAAGTCAATCATTTGCTGGAGTTGAAAATGATGTTGTAATGTGTTGGTTATCAGTGTATTAAAAAAAATAATGAAACAATAATTATTAAAAAATATGAAAAACAATAATGTTTATAATGAAATTAAAGCTGCAATAATAATTTTAATAATAGTCACTTTAGTTTGTCTATTTGTAATTTTTGCAAAAATATGCTTTCAAGTAGTATTGTGTTTTTTACTATTTTATATATTCGTATATTTTGTTAATCAAAAAATGAATTTTAAAATTTTTAAAAAAATTTCACATGTTTTATCATTTGCTTTAGTTCCGTTATATATATTAAGTGTAATAGGTTATCTTTTTGGATTTTTAATCTTTTATTTATTTTGCTATTTTATAATCCCATATCTTTTTATACTTGCGTTAAGTAGTTTTCTTTTTTATTTTCATGTTATAGATTTTTTAAAGCATGCTACGTTGATTTATTTACAATTTACAATTGGCGTTTTTAGTGTAGTAGTATTGAACCCATTCATTAGAGAATTAATTTTTTTTCCTTCAGTATCATTTTCTAGAAGTATTATAATAAATATACCAATCGATTTTGAAAGACTTACAAATTATATACTGTCAATTGAAAATGTTAAATTTTTTATTTATTTTATTTATGTTTTCGCTTTATTAGCAACTAATTATTGTTTTTTTGAAGGTCTTAGTTTTTATAACTCTAGCGAATATGATAGAGCTATTTTACAATCTTTTGTCACATTCATTGCTTTTGATAGAGCTTTTACAATCTTAAAACAAATTGAAATAACACCTGCAAGATTTTTAAAAAAAATTATAGATATGATAATTAATATTTTGAAAAATGAATCAGATATTTTGAAAAAAAATATGAAATAACCTTTTTTTCCCACCTCATGCAACCATTTCAAAAAGTTGTCGTCTTTCATGTATTATTAAACATTAAAAAAAAATAGTATGAAAACTTCAATTTTAATTTTCGGTTTACTCCTAACATTTCTCACTTTTCCTGCTTGCCAAAAGTCCAAAATAAATACTGCGGAAGATTTAGACGTGAGTTTGTCAAAAATTTACGATGGCTCTAAATTCCCTGGCTTTTCGGTTGCGGTCATCAAAAACGATGAGGTAGCGTTTCAAAAATCTTATGGCTTTGCAAATGTGTCTGCCAAAACCGCTTTTACGAACCAAACGACTCAAAATATTGGCTCGGTAAGTAAATTGATGATTAGTATTTCATTGATGCAATGTGTCGAAAAAGGACTTTTTACGTTGGAAACCAACATAAACGACATTTTACCTTTCAAGGTCACAAACCCGAACTCGCCAAACGATCCTATCAAAATCAAGCATTTGGCAACACATACTTCTGGTATTGTTGATGATGCAGCGACTTATCAGGCAGATTACGCAATTTTGAAAGGCGAAGACGTGACCACGCCGATTGCAAAATTATTATTGGAAACTTACAAAGCAAAGCAAAATGGTGATGTGATGAAGTTGGGCGATTTCGTTCAAAATTACTTGACACCAACTGGAAAACTCTATAAAGCAAGTAACTTTAGCAACAATAAACCAGGCGAAAATTATGCTTATAGCAATATTGCAGCGTCACTTGCAGGTTATATTGTAGAGGTGAAAACAAAAATATCGTTTGATGTTTACACAAAAACAAATATTTTTACGCCACTTGGCATGAAAAATACAGCTTGGAACATCGCTGATTTGGATAAAAAAAATGTGGCTATTCAGTATTGGACAAAAAGCCAACCGCTGCCTTTTTACACAAGTAGCAGCTATCCCGATGGCAATCTGAACAGCAGTATCGAAGATATGTCTATCTTTATGGTGGCGATGATGAAAGGTTTTAGCGGAAATTCTACTTTTCTAAAAGCCGATACTTGGAAATTGATGTACGACAAAAAATTATCTCCTTTGCCGACAAATATGAACGCAAAAGAAGACAATTCAGGTGTATTTTGGGTTTGGTTCAAAAACGGTAGAGTGGGACATACTGGTAGCAATCCTGGTATTTTTACTTTTTTGGCTTTCACGCCCGATAAAAAAACAGGCTTCTATTTTTCTGGAAACGTAGATTTGGAAGAAGGCGACGACAGTAAAGCATTGAGCGAAACGCAGCAAAAAATCATTACAGCTATAAAGGAGTTTGAAGCGAAGTAGGAATGCTTGGTATTTTGAAGTAAAACAAAAAAAGGCTTTTGAGTAAACTCAAAAGCCTTTTTTTAGTATTGATTATCAGTTAGTTATATTATTTTTCTTTCAAAGATGAAGTACTTGGTCTGTATGTTCCGAAAGGAATTTTTAGCAAATTGAGGTAATTTGCATTTTCTTCGGTTTCCATATAGTTATCGATTCCAAAAACTGTTTTATCGGCTTCTAAGCGCGAAAATGTGCCGAACATTCTGTCCCAGATACTCAATATATCACCATAATTGGTGTCGGTATATGGCTGCTCGAAATGATGATGCACATGGTGCATATTCGGCGTCACGAACAACAAACTGAGCCATCTATCCACTTTTTCTGGTAATCTGAAATTGGCATGCACAAACACATTTGATGCAATTTGAATAAATTGGCGGCAAAGCAATGCCCAAAACGGTACGCCCAATATGAAAATCCACAATACCAAAAACGACAAACGGATAAACGTTTCTCCTGGATGTTCGCGTAAAGTCGTGGACGCATCGACCACTTGGTCGCTGTGATGCACGAGGTGAAACATCCAAAGTCGCTTGACTTTGTGCATCAATACATGATAAATGTATTCGCAAAAATCCAATAACACAAAACTTACGAGCAAAATCATAAACGGATTTGATGAAATACTTGATATATTTTGCAAGATACCGAAATGCGCCGTCGCTTCCCAATTCATGCTTTTTACCAAAATCCAACCTAATCCGAATTGAACGAGTGCTGCTGGAATCATAAACAAGGCATTTACGCTCGCATGAGTCCATTTTTTATAATTTAAGCTAACTGGCTTGAAGTTTTCGATGTTCCAAAATAAAAAAATACTACTCGATAGTAACAGTATTCGATGGCTATCTGGTATATTCGTAAAGTAATTAATTATCGCTTCCATTTTTTATTTTATTTATTAATATTTTGCAAATGTATCTCATTATCTCTATATGCCAAATTTAAATCATTTTTTATATCGTACTTTTATACTAAATTTGTTAGTTAGATATTCAGTATAACACAATAAAGCCATAATTATTTCTAATTATGGCTTAAAATTTAGACAAATATGAATTTATTATATAAATATCTTTTTTTATTAAAATATTAGAAACATTTTAACCTTGTTTTTATTATTTTAATTTTCTTAATTCCTTTAATTTCCTTAATTTTCTTAATTCCCCCTAATTGCATCTATTAAATTTCAACGATTTTCCAATCCATTGGTACATCCAATATCCGCGAACATCGAGTTGATTGTTGCCTTCGAGTTTGCAAACTGAGCTAAACGTATGTCCAGAATTTGGGTCATATATTTGCCCATCGCCCCATTCTCCTTTGCCTTTGAACTGTAGGTTTTGGAGTACTTGCAATCCCAACCAAGGTCGCGAGCGAAGTGAAGCCGTTGGATTTTCGGTATCATAAAAATTGCTCATTTCTTGACCAGCCAAACAAGCGAACCAAATTACTTTTGCCTTATATTGACCATTTTGCTGATAAACTTCTACTTTCAAGTCTTTGTCTTCATTGAGCCATTTGCCCAATATTTGATTGGCATCATTCTGTGAGTTGGCATTAAAAGCCATTGCCAACAGGCAAAAAAAGAATATTTTTTTCATTTTATTATGAATTAAAAAAGTAAAATCTGATACTATATATTGTGCTCAAAAGTTTGCTGTAACGTTGGTAATTCCCTCCTTTGGACGGATTAACTTCGTTGAAGGCTTTGCCGTTTAGGAAGGCTTTTTGCCACTCCGTTTTCAAGTCCCTCTTTTGGAGGGATTTAGGGAGGACTTAATACTTCGGCGCAATATGCCTTCCAGCCGTTTCGTGATAGGCCTCAAATTGCGAATCGGGTAGTTCTTTTTTATAAAAAGATTGTAATGCGCCTTTTACCAATTCCCAAACTTTGCGTGGCGAAGTGTCATAAAATCGCCTTGCGGACGTACGTACATAAGTTGTGCGCAACAAAGCTGGGTGCGAATATTTGGCTGCAGCTGCACCATAAGCAAAATCCTCGAACGTAATGCCTGACTGAAATCCACCTATTTTATCATGTAAATCCTTTGTCACGAATATCGAACAACCATGCAAAACGGTATTGAATTTTCGTACAATTGGCAAATAAGTGTTAGAATATGCCCAATATATGAAGCGAAACGTATTACTCGTTTCGGCTGCAAATATTTTTGTACCTGCTATAAGATATTGATTATCAATGATTTCTAACATTGCATTTTTTAAAAAATCGCTTGGCAACACAACATCAGCATCCAAAAAAAGTAAGTTATCGAATGTAGCAAGTGTTGCGCCAAGGTTACGTTGTTTTGCAATGCCGCGTTCGGCAGCTACAAATTGAACTGGACTTTTTGAGGCCTTTCCAAAATTGTTCACAACCGATTCAGTCGCATCATTTGAGCCAGCGTCTATGACTAATATTTCGTACTTCACACCTTCTTGACCTTCGATACTTTGAAGGAGTTTGGGTAAATATAATTCCTCATTTAAGGTACAAATGATGATTGATAACATTTTTTTAAATTAAAAGAATTAAAATAATGAAAGAAATTAAGATAATATTTGAAGTACAAATTCCCCTTTCTAACGTCGTCGAGGTTCAAAACCTCGACGACGTTGAATACATAAATCGTATGTAGTTTTTATTGTTTTCTCCGAAAAACAACCTTACAAACGGCACATTTTCTTTCTCCCTCCCTTTGGGAGGGTCGGGGTGGGCTTCTGGTTTGCGCTTCTAAAAATCCATCAAAACCTCGCCTTGTATTCTCCATTTCGATACATTCGAGTTATCGAGATAAGTCAATCTACGCGTGAAATCGATTCTGAATATTTTAAAAATATTACCGATACCAATACCAGCTTCCATATAAGGTTTACTGCCGAAATTATACGTTAATGATTGACCGTTTGTATCTGTCGGAAAACGATATAAGTTGTTGTTAGTCAATGGGTTATTACTTTTGTCGAGTCCACCATATACTGCTTTGAATACGCCGTATTCACGTAATTTTAGCTTTTTTAGCAATGGTATTTTATTCAAAATAAAACCATCAAAAGCGTGTTCTACGTTTAGCGACACGTGTTTATCGGTTATAAATTCAAGGTAATTCATCTGGTTATACGAAAATTGCTCATAGTTAAAGGTCTGATTTGAGCCCAACACATTGAGTATCGGAAAAGGCAAATTATTGCCGAATGTGCGGCTCGCTTCCAATTTCACATCTGTATGACCAATGGGTGCTAAAAAGAACCTTTTGAACACATCGGCACTCACTGTTTGGTACGTAAATTTGTGCATTGCGGCATCAGAACCAAAGCCCGAAGTAAGTCCAAATCCGAAAATCGGATACTTATTTACGATACGTTTACGATACGTTTGGCCTTGAAAAAACTCTTCATTTGGTGCATAAGTCAGCTTTACACTGGCTTCATTGGTTGTGATGCTGTTTACTTTTTGTAGTTGATTGTCGCCATTGATAGTATTAAAAACAAGACTACCAGCAGGTGTCAATCTTTTTTGCTGCACACCCAATTGGTACGTAAATCCACTTTCATTTTCGCTAATAAAATTGAGACCATAAGCGCGTTTGTAATACATTTTATCAAATTTTCCGCGACCGAATGATAATAAAATATTGTCTGCATGTATGTTTTCGAGTGCGCGACCTGGCACTTCTACATCGTCATAAGCCCAAAGTGTAAATGCTTTTTGCGGACGATTATTGAAGTAATTATCGTTCAATTGAAAAGTTGCCGTTGCTGAATATTTGAATTTTTTGTCCTTAAAACCATACGCACCATAACCATCAAGTCTGAAATGATGATTGAACTCATAGAGTGTGCGGCCACCTAAACGCACCCTTGTACCTTCCAAATCGTTGTGGCTCACGAGTGTGGCAAATGGGCCAACTTCAATGTTTTTAAACTTCCAATATCCCATGACCATAAAATATTTTAGGCCAATAAAATTTTGGTAATCTTTGGTATTTACGAGTTTTTCGGTCTTGTCGTATATGTTTTTTTCAGTCGTATTTAGGCCAACTGTTCGAGCATTATTCCAAAATTCATCGCTTTGTTTGAGGGCATTTTCACGTTTCGTGATATTTTGAAAACCACTATATATTTCATCTTTTTGAGGCGTATTGAATACAAAATTGCTCAAATCACTTGTTTTTTTACCATAAAAACCACTTCCTTTCTCTTTATCGCCTACGCCAAAATCAATGCTGATTTCGTCACGCGTCAGCAACCAAGTTCCTTTTTCAGATGGGCTAAATGTCTGATCTACTTTCATGCCATTCAAGAAATTGACATTGATTTCTTTCGGCACACTCAAAGTCACTTTTCGGATAGCGTAAGTGCTGTCCGCCACTACATATAAGTTGCCAACGAATGTCAAATCGCCTTTTGAGCGAGGAAAAAAACCAAGGTTAATACATTTTGTACCTTCAATTTGCGTTGTGTCAATGATGTAATATCTATAAAATTGCGGCGCAGCTGGTGCCAACGGACTCAAAAACGGTTTTTTGAACAAAAGCACTTCATTGTCATAAATATTGATGTTTACATACAAATGATTGAGATACATTTCTACGCCATTTTCATCAAAAAAACCGCCTAAATCACTGTGTTTTGTACCATTTATGTATTCTTTTGTAGTATTCGTTGATTTACGATAATAGACATCGGTGGCGCGCTCAAGAAAAAAAGCTGGAATCGCAGATTTACCTTTTACCTTGGTTGTGTCTTTATCTGCAAAGAAAAAATTAACGTTTTTGAGTAATTTTTTATCGGTCACTTGCTCATTGATATTGGTTAAATCAAGCTCAAGTTTTTCGTATTTTTTGTACTCATAGTAATCATGACTTTCGAGTATATTGTATTTTTTGTGCGCAATAATTTGGTCTATCAACGCCACCGCTGGATTGTTTTTGTTTCTGTATCGACCACTTTTCACGACCACTTCGGCCATCGCTACGCTTGGTTCTGACATTTTTATAGTCAAAAATTGCGATTGACCTAAGGTTATTTTTTGCGTTATAGATTGATAACCGACAAACGAAACCTGAATTTCATCAATAATCTGATTTTTAAAAACGAGTTTAAAATAACCATGATCGTCAGATGTTGTACCGATTGCTGCGCCTTTGAGTTGGACGTTAGCAAAGCTAATTGTATCGCCTTTTACGGCATCTAATATATAGCCTTCTATAATTGTTGAAGCATTTTGGGCATTGCCATTTATAGTATTCATAAGCATTAAAATGCTGATTATGAATATTTTAAATATATTTTTCATTTATATTTTTTTAATGAATAAAGTGTTAATAATACCTTCGTAACCTCGACGACGTTTAAACCCAAAGTATATTATCAACTTCTACTTCCAATTCTTCTTCAACTTCGATGTTGCGCGTAACTCGTTTTAGGTGTTTTATATGTGAGCGACAACCTTCAAAAAATGTGAATGATTTGTACCAATCCAAGTTATTTTCAGCTAAAACGTCTTTTATTATTTTGGTCAATGCAGGATAATGTGTATGATTTATTTCAGGAAAAATATGGTGTGCAATGTGCAAATTAAAACCTCCGAATATAAAATTCGCTATGCGGCTATTTTCATTAAAATCAATAGTGGTCACAATCTGGTGGCGAATCCAAGCATCGCCAATCAATTGCTGATTTTCTACATTTTCGGATTCTACATAATCTATCTCCATGACATGGTGCGAGATCAAAAACGTAAACATCATAAAACTTGATACCACAAAGTGCATCGTTGAATATGCGATGAAAACACTCGTAAATGAAATGTTAGCAAACATTAAAGGAAGACCTACATATAGGCCTAAATGTATTGCTTTGGCAGCAAAAAAATGAATCCATTCGACAAGTGGAATTTTATTGAAACGTAAATTGCCATGTTCACGGCGTTCGAGCATTTCGTAATCTTGATACACCAACAAGACCAATGTTCCGAACTGATACAAAAATGGTGCATATATATATTGGTATTTATGATACCATTTCATACCTTCATTTGGGTCGAACATAATCAAGCCACCGAGTTCCATATCGCTATCATGTTCGAGTACATTGGGTAACACGTGGTGCGAATGATTGTGTCGTATTTGCCATAAATATCCACTTAAACCTTGTGTGCTGAATATTACGCGAAATAAAATATCGTCAATACGTTTATTGCCAGTAATGGCACTATGCGCTGCATCGTG
>JAYUJV010000246.1:0-8510 GCA_043764975.1 Saprospirales bacterium | reverse complement strand
GGTGGTTGTAGTGGTTTGAGTTATAAAATGGATTTTGATGACACAAACCAACCAAACGACCAAGTGTTTGATGACAATGGTGTCAAAATCGTAACTGACCTCAAGAGTTTTTTATACCTTTTCAATTCTACACTCGAATTTTCGGGCGGACTTGAAGGCAAAGGCTTTTATTTTAACAATCCCAACGCTTCGCGCAGTTGTGGTTGCGGAGAAAGTTTTGCCGTATAAGATTAGTATAATTTTTGCTTGATTTCAAGCTCGACATAAAGCATAAAAAAAAGCGAATTCATTGTAAAATGAGTTCGCTTTTTTTGTGAATATATTTTTTACTCAGACGTAGTTTTCTTTCTTATTTTAATTTTAAAAAATAATCTTCAATCCGATAAAATAAAAAAGCGAATTTCTAAAATTTAGAAATTCGCTTTTCATTATAATAAGTTGATTATCAATATGTTATAATTATAAATTATTTTTTTCTTGAATAATTTGAGAAATTTGAGCTGCTTCAACTTCATCCAAATCCAAGGCATCACGAAGTATAATAAGCGCGTTGAGTTCTTCTTTTACGACACGACCATCAGAGTAAATCAAATCACAAGCATTGATGAAAGTGCTTTTTCGGAGGTGTTCGGGCAAGGCTTTTATACCCATTTCGAGCAATTTTGTTGTGCCTTGATACTTATTGATGTCCATTATTTTGTTTATCATACTCGAAAATTGCGTTTTGCTCAAGTGCGCCAGTGTTTTCGATTTATTGAATGTGGACATAAAGTCTGTAATTTCTTCTTCTGAAATATGGCCATCAACGGCGGCAATGCCTATCAATATAGCGCAAAAACTTTCATGCGCTTCTAAGTTCGTGACTACAGAATGTTTAATTATTTTATCCAAAATGCTCATAGTATGGTTTTTTAGAATTCTAAATATTATCGTTTGTTTTCCTGCTACGAAGATACTTTTTAAATTAAGTATAGCCAAAAAAAATGAGCAGAAAATATTAATTTTTCTAAAAGTTAGATGCTATGATGGGAAGTCCCTCCTTATTTCTCCCTCCTTTTGGGAGGGTCGGGGTGGGCCTAATTTAGGGAGGTCGTTTTCATTTTTATTAAAATGCTAAACCTAATCTTTTTTGCCCTCAATCAAATACAACATATAGTCCAAATGTGGCAATTCGGTATGCCCCAATTGTCGCAGCATCATAATCACTTGCCCTCGATGATATGTGGAGTGATTCATGCAATGCTGTATCATATCATAGCGATTTTGAGTAGAGCCACCATAAGACAAGGTCATGTAAGTAATCATAGTTTCGAGATCTAATTGATTCATATTCAACACTTTATCATAAAACAATGTTGAATTATGATTTAAAATTTGAAACAACTCAACATTATTACCTACGAATCGGCTACTCGGAAAATGATCCATTGAAACACCATCCAGTCGATGAATCCAAAGCACTTCGGCATCCCAAATATGCGCAATTGTTTTTCGGATTGACGGAAAACTATTCATGATCGTTTGCTCTATTTCGGCATCTGAACACGTTTTTTGAACGTAATCGCTCAAAATTCGATTCGCCCACACATTGTATGCAGCATATTTTGTAATATTTTCAGAAATAGTCATTCTTTTTTAAATTAAGGGAATTAAAAAAATTAAAGAAATGAAGGTAATAATGGAAATTAAGGAAATTAAAATAATTAAAATAATTAAAATAATTAAAGCAATTAAAGTAATATTTTTAACTAAGTTAATCTATTGATAACGAGGTTTTTATGAGATTAAATTTTCGGCGAATACGATTTTAACCTTACTTTTTTACCGCGTTCGGTCAGCACAAAATCTTCAAAATCTAAGGCTGTATTTTGCAGATTTTCTAACTCTGGTCGTTTATGTGGCGTGATGATTACGATTTGATTGGTGCAACGATACAAAGCATCAACGAGCGAAAATAGTTGTTTTTCGGGACAAAGGTGCATCGCAAAACTACAAATGACAGCCGAATATTGCGGCGTCAATTTGCCTTTTATGATGTCATCAAATGAAAGTGAAAGGGCAGATTTTGAGGTGTTTTTTTCAAAAGCCGCTTGTGTAAATGGATCACAACCAACGGTTTCTGAAAAACCTAAATCTTGCAAAATCATAGTGACTTCGCCACCACCGCAACACAAATCCAAGACATTTGAGTAGTCAATCCGAGTTTCATTTTGCTTCAGCAGCTGCGCGATATATTCAAAGTGCGGATTTTCATATACGCTGCCATATTGTTCATAATACGCATCTACGCCCAACTCCGCATATTGATTTCTTATGGCATTTTTCATATTTTTATTTTTTCATCAGGCTATTGCCTAATTTTAACAACGTTTCGTAGCTCCGCTGCTATTTGTGGCAAACGATAGTTTTCTATAACAAAATCGTGAGAAACGTGAGCAGTGAGTCGTGAAAATTTGCTGGCAAACGCTCTATTGGCCATCGCGATTCTCACGATTCACGAAAAAAATTGCGTCAAGCAATTTTTCTCACGATTCATGGTTTTCGTGAGAATCGTGAGCCGTGAGAATCGTGAGAACTTCGTGTCAAACGCTCGATTTGCCATCACGGTTCTCACGATTCACGAAAAAAAAAGCGTCAAGCAATTTCTCTCACGATTCTCGATTTCTCAAGATTTCCCCAACGCCTTCTTCACACTACCATATTTCTCCAACAAAAGTCGTGCTTCGTCATAATCTGTCAAGCCACTTTTTTCCATGAGCATCAAAGTGCCGCGATCGATTAATTTTTCATTGGTCAATTGCATATTTACCATTTTATTGTCTTCCACGCGACCGAGTAAAATCATGACAGACGTGCTAATCATGTTCAAAATTAGCTTTTGTGCAGTGCCGCTTTTCATGCGCGTGCTACCAGTCACAAACTCAGGTCCAACGATGGCAACTATCTCATAATCAGACACTTGCGCCAGTGGAGAATTTGGATTGCAAGTAATACAAGCTGTCAAAATATTGTTAGTCTGGCACATTCGGAGCGCTTCGATAACATAAGGTGTCGTGCCGCTTGCCGCAATGCCGACTACCACATCTTTATCAGAAATATTATAGGCGAGCAAATCTTGCCAACCTTTTTCGAGGCTATCTTCAGCAGCTTCGATAGGGTAGCGGAGCGCGCTGTCGCCACCCGCTATCAAGCCTACGACAACACCTTGCGCCACGCCAAACGTAGGCGGACATTCGGACGCATCCAACACGCCCAATCGGCCACTCGTACCTGCACCCATATAAAACAATCGACCGCCATCAGTTATTTTTTCAGCAATGATTTTTACCAACGGTTCAATCATCGGAATGCAAGCCTCGACAGCTAGAGCAACGGTTTGGTCTTCTTTATTGATATTACTCAACACTTCATGCACGGACATTTTCTCGATGTCTCGATAATTTGAAGTACTTTCCGTTATTCTTTTCATTTTTAATATATTGATAATCGACATCATCGAATTTTAGGCAAAAAAACATATTTGCCTAAGATTTGCCTCTAAGTTTGTTTTCCTCCTTCCCTTTTGGGGAAGGTCGGGATGGGGCTGTGTTCTACGCCCTCAAAATCTCCAATTCCTCATTTTCGCCCAAGCGAGCTATGACCGATGGATCTTGAAACTGTCTATCGTCACGTCTGTAACGAACGATGTAATCTACGTTTTCGATAACATCAGAGCTGACTTCGCCAAAAAAAGCTGGAAAAGGTTCGCCACTGACATTGGCAGAAGTCGAAACCAACGGTTTGCCGAGATAATGTATCAAATCTTTACAAAAACGATCTTGTGGGATTCGCATTGCCACCGAACCATCTGGTGCTAAAGCATTGACAGAGAGGTTTTTAGCTTTGTCATATACAATAGTTAGCGGTCGAGTGTGGTGCATCAGCAACGTTTCGAGGCGCGGATGAAGATGCTCAACGTGGTCGCGAACCATGTCGATACTATCTGCCAATATGACGTAACCTTTTTCGGGTGGACGCTGTTTTAGTTGGCTTACTTTTTCAACGGCCGCTTCGTTTGTTGCATCACAGCCAATGCCCCAAATGGTATCTGTCGGGTACAAAATTAATCCCCCATTGTTCAGGATTCTCAGTAATTCGTGAATATCGTCTTGTTCAAACATATATATTGGTCAGTAAAATTTAAGTGTTTCCAATTGGTAATTGGATTAAGTGCATCCAATTGGTAATTGGATGATTAAGTGCTTCCAATTGGTAATTGGAAGATTCAAGTGTTTCCAATTGGTAATTGGAAAATTCAAATTTGTATATTAACTTGTAACACAGCCAATTAACAATTGGCTGCACTTCAAACACGGTCAATTACCAATTGACCGCACAACAAAACGAGTAAAAGTTGTATCTATTTTGTATTAACATTAACATTTTTTTAACAATTGCAAAAAATGTTTTTATTAACAATAAAATAAGTAAAATTTACATTATAAATAAAGTAAATTTGCATAATGAATTAATGAATAGTAAGTTTCGTTTCAATTTAATGCGCATAATATTGAAACTTTTGTTTCAATAAATTTGTGAAAATTAATTTTTATCTACGATTCGTGTAATTCGTTAATTAGAGTGAAATTCGTGTTAAAAAATTCTATACATTTGGAATGAAGTTTTAATAATAATTTATTAAAAACTTACATTCGGTGTAATGAATTAATGATTTCGATTTTTATTTCAAAAACAAAAGCTCTATAGTTATGAAGAAGAAACTCATCTTACTGGTTTTTCTATGCCTGTGCGTCAGCGCAACTTGGGCTCGTCACATCATTGGCGGCGTTGTGTATTACGAGTGTCTTGGCAATGGTAAATATAAATTTACGATGAAAATTTACCGCGATTGTAACGGACAAGGCGCGCCTTATGATAGTGATGCCTCAATATCTGTTTACAAAGGTACGATGCAAAACGCAGTATTTGTCAATGCACGTATGGAAAATTTTATTTCTCAGTCAAAAGTTTTGCCGCCAGACTTGCCTTGCATTTCGCTCCCACCTAATATATGTGTAGAAGAAGCGATTTATCAGTGGGAAGCCACTTTTGCCGATTTTCCTTCCAAAGAAAGCTATATCGTTGTGTATCAGCGCTGTTGTAGAAACAATTTTATTACCAATATAAATGATCCGCAAGATACTGGTGCTACTTATGCCATCGAAATAACGCCAGCTGCGCAAAAAGTATGTAACAATTCGCCTGTATTTAAGTTTTTTCCGCCCACGGTTATTTGTAGAGGTTTTGACCTAAAATTTGACCACTCGGCAACCGACAAAGACAATGACCAATTGGTATATGACTTTTGTACTCCTTTGGCTGGCGGTGGTAACATATTGACTCAGCCAGATTTATTTTCATGTATTGGTGCAAAACCAACGCCAAGTTGTGGGCCGCCATTCACGCCAGTTGATTTTAAACAGCCAGCTTATTCTACTAACAAGCCAATGGGTGGCAATCCTGTCATAAAGATAGACCAATTTACTGGTAAAATAACGGGAAAACCAGTCCTCAACGGTCAATTCGTTGTAGGTGTTTGTGTTTCAGATTTCAGAAATGGCGTTTTGATGAGTAAAGTTTTTCGAGATTTTCAGTTCAACGTAAGTGAATGTGAGCCGCAAGTGGTTGCGCAAGCTAGTAAAGATAGTTTGTATGCCAAAACGTTTATCACGAATGCGTGCGGGAGTTTGGATGTCGAAATTTATAATTTGAGTTATAAAAAATCAAATATTAAAAATTACCTTTGGGAGATAGACGTTTTGGGTAAAAAAGAAACCTTTACAACCGAAAACTTGAATTATAAGTTTCCTAAAATTGGGCGATATACTGGAATTTTGGTCGCCAATCCAGGGCAATTTCCATGTACAGATACGGCAAGAGTTGTCATCAATATTTTGCCAGAAGTCAAAGCTGATTTTGTTTATCAATACGATACTTGCGTGGCTGGGCCAGTCAAATTTACGAATAAATCGTTTTCGGGTGCAGGTAAGTTTAGACAAACTCTGTGGGAATTTGGCGATGGCAAAAAATCTGGAGAGAAAGATCCGATTCATACTTACTTAAAACCTGGCAAATACGAAGTTATCCTCACGGTTACGGACACGAATGGTTGCAAATCCAATCTCCGAAAAATAATCAATTGGTTTCCAGCGCCAGCTGTGATTATCATTGAGCCGAGTTCCAAAAAAGGTTGTATTCCGCTCACCGTCTTTTTCAATAATCTTTCTACACCGATAGATAGTACTTACAAGATAGAATGGACATTCGGTGATGGAGGAAAAAGTGACAAAATAAGTCCAATTCATATTTATGAAAAAGAAGGACTTTTTGATGTGAAAATAAACATCACTACGCCCATTGGTTGTAAAGCAAGCGCCTTTTTTCCGAAATGGATTGCGGCCAAAACTGGGCCCAAAGCAGATTTTGTTTATTCGCCTGATTTTGTGAGTAGTTTAAATCCGACGGTCAGTTTTACCGAAAAGGCAAAAGATGCGGTGGTTTGGAACTGGCGATTCGGCAACGAATTTTCGACGAGTACGCGTAATCCGACTTATACTTTTAAAGACACTGGCTTTTATAAAATAAAATTAACTGTCCGACATCCAAATGGTTGTTTGGATAGTATTACGAAGTTAATTGATGTTGTTCCCGAAATCCGATACTTTTTGCCGAACGCCTTCACACCAAATTTTGATGCTAAAAATGAAGAATTTCGTGGCGTCGGTATTCTGGAAGGCATCAAAGATTTTCAGATGCGCATCTGGAATCGTTGGGGCGAACAAGTGTTTGAAACCAATGATCCCAACGAAGGCTGGAACGGCAAACGACAAAACGAAGGTGGAATGTCATCCGATGGCGTTTATCTTTACCTCGTCAAATTTCGAGGGCCGCGCGGCAATGCACTTGAATATAAAGGGTTTGTGACGTTGATAAAGTAAGGAATTAGTTAAATTAGGAAATTGGTTTAATTAGTTTAATTAGGGGATTAGGAAATTGGTTTAATTAGTTAAATTAGGAAATTAGTTTGTAAGTGTTTTATAATCAATATATTATAATATTGAAAAAATTTATATAAGTATCGTTTCGACCCTTCAAGGGTTATTTGACTAAAAGACGTAATGAAAGCAAATCTTCGAGTTTTTTTGTAGAAACCCTTGAAGGGTTGAAACGATAACCGAGGCCATTAAAAAAACCGCTTGCAACTAAGGTTACAAGCGGTTTTTGTATATATTTCGTTAAGATGTAACGAGTAATTAGCGTTGGATTTCGCGGATACGCGCTTTTTTACCAATCAAGCCACGTAAGTAGAACAAACGAGACTTACGTACACGACCACGTTTTGTTACTTCTATGCTATCAATAGCAGGAGAAGACATTGGGAAGATACGCTCTACACCAATACCGTTAGATATTTTACGAACGTTGAACATTTTTGTTAAACCTTCGCCGCTGATTGTGATTACATCACCGCGGTATGCCTGAATACGTGTTTTGTCACCTTCAGAAATTTTGTAGTTTACGATTACGTTGTCACCCACCTTAAATGCAGGGAAACTAGGCGGAGTCAACATTTGCTCCTGTACAAACTTTATAGCATCCATATTGCTTAAGTCTTTTTACTTTATGTATTAAATAATTATTATTTCGATTCGAGGTGCAAAGATAAATATTTTTAGTGAAATATACTAATATCTTTTATTATTTTATCCTGATTTTATTAAAAATATTATTATTGATGTATAAATAACTGATTTTCAAATTATTAAAACGAATGCAACAACTTATCCATTCATCGAAAAGAGTTGAATTTTAAAGGTTTTGTTTAATATTTAGCAAAATTTGCAATAGGCAATAAGCAAAATACAATGAGCAATAAGCAAATTTTCCGAAAATAGTTGCTTATTGTCAATTGTCTATTTAATCAAAAAATACATTAAACTATACTGTTACTTTCTGCTTGACTAAAGCCCAAGTTGCTACAAAACAAATAATAATATCAAAGCCTAAGCCGTCATAGCATTTACTTTTGTCCAAGCGCCACCATTGTAACATTCCAAACCTGCATTGCTGAGTATAGTTGTGGCTTGTGCGCTTCGCATACCTGATGCGCAACACAACACAATCGGTTGTGGCATTGCAGCGATTTCGTCTATTCGAGCAGCGATTTCGCTCAAAGGTATATTCTTTGAATCCGCAACTTGTCCGCCCATATATTCGCCTGGTGTGCGCACATCAATGATGCTGCAAGCGCCACTTTTTATAATTGTTTCCATATTTTTAGATTTTTGAGTTGGTATAAAACTGAGTGCTAACAGTGCGAACGGGAAACTATGTTGTAGCAAATCGAGCCAATCCATTGGTTGCATACCAGTTGCGCCACCGAAAACCCAACGTAATTTGCCGAACAAATGCGGCTCTGGCGTAAAAGGAGCAAATCCCAAACCGACACATAATAATATGATGAATCGGCG
>JAYUJV010000245.1:0-8510 GCA_043764975.1 Saprospirales bacterium | reverse complement strand
GCTTGAATGGTTTGCGTGGTGTAGAAGTTCAAAATATTGGCCCAGCAAAAGATTTTACTGGCTGGTATTTAGCGTTTAGCAACAGCATTTCAATCAATTTCATCAACACACCATATAGTCAATATTGGGATTTGGGTAACTTTGGTGCAAACCAAATTCAAACCAAACAAAACGTTTCTGGCGTTTTCAACTTAACTTGGACACAAGGCGGACGCGGTTGGGTATTACTGATAGACAACAATGGAAAAGTGGCAGATTGTGTTTTTTGGAATTATTCTGAACCCGAAATCAATAATTTTAATGTAAATTTAAAAAACAATAAAAAATTCAAGACGGTTGATTTGCCTTGGTCTGGCAGCGGTGTGATTATTCCGAGCGGTTGTGGCTCTCCTACTTTTACAAACACGATTCAGTTATTTACGAATAAGGAAAAAAATAACGCATTGGATTACAATCCGTGTTATCCGAATACTTTTGGTGCAAACAACAATACATTCAATATTTTAGGAGGTTGTGTGAGTCCTACAAAGCAAGTAAAATTATTTGTAAAAAAATATCCAACACTCACATTATCAAATACTTATAACATTTGTGAAGGTCAAAATTTTGATTTACAAAATGTAATTGTTAATGACGCTACGAATCAATCTGGCGTTTATACATATCATACTGGAACGCCTACGACTACCATAAACCAACTTTTAAATACTAATGTAAAGCCTGCTGCAACTACGAATTTTTATATCAAAAAAACAATAAATCCAGGTTGCGATGCGGTTGTTTCGCTTCAGCTAAATGTAAAATCCAAGCCAATTGCCAATATTTCGGTCATTGATACTTCATCTAATTGTAGTGGTCAGACCAAAATTTTGACAGTAAATTCTACTGGTGGCGCACCACCTTATTTTCACCTTTGGAACACAGGTCAGATTGCGACCCAAATAAACGTGGGTAGCGCATTTCCGCAGCCGACTGATATTTATAAAGTTGTGGTGCAAGATTTGAATGGCTGTAAAGACACTTCGAGCGTTGATGTGTCTGGCGGAACTGGCATTACGAAAGCTAAGTTGCTGAATATCAAGGCCGTAACAAGTTGTAACGGTACTGATGGTGGATTTACGATTTTGCCAATAAATGGTGTTGCACCTTATCAATACGCTTGGACTGGCGGTCAAAGTGGCTTAATTGGCAATCAACCCAATGGCAATTTTACGGTCAATAACTTCAAAAAAGGAACATATTCGGTTACGATTACGGATAGTTCGCCGCTACAATGTCAGCTTGTGATACCGTTTATTGTGGTCGAAAGTCCAGAAGTGCAAGCAAAATTAGATACTGTCATCAATATTTCCTGCAAAGGAAAAATTGATGGACAAATAAAATTGAGCGTTTCGAGCGCATTGCCCTTGCAATATAAATGGAGCAATAACCAAACAACAAAAAATATTGCCAATTTGCCGAAAGGTCTTTATAGTTGTACCATTACAAATTCGACTTGCGCACAAGTCATCAATAATATTGAAGTAAAAGAGCCAGATTCGCTAAAAATCGCCAATGCGGACATCGCAAATGTGTCATGCACACTCAACGGCAAAATCGATTTATCGACAAGTGGCGGCTCACAACCGATTAAATTCCTTTGGAATAACGGCGCAACGAGCGAAGATTTGACCAATATTGCCATTGGATTTTATAAAGTAACGGTAACGGACAATCGAAATTGTAGCATCGTGTCGCCAAATTATTTATTAGCGTCAGCGCCAGTATTGAGCATTGCGAGTTATCCAACACCAAGTAAATGTAATGGAGAATCGTCAGGCGCTATCAAAATTATTGTAAATGGCGGCGGTCGTCCGTATAAATATTTATGGAGTAATGGCCGCACAAAAGACACCATAAATCAAGTAAAAGCTGGCATTTATTACGTAACAGTCACTGATGCAAATGGTTGTTCGATGGTTTCGTTGCCAATTTCAATTACGCAACCTTTGAGTTTAAATACGAATGTTGTCGTCAAAAATATAACTTGCCAGGGCAAAAAAGATGGCGAAATAACATTGAATACCATTGGTGGCACAGCGCCATACATTTATAATTGGCAACATACACTTAGCGATTCTTCGATGCTAAAGTCTTTATTGTCAGCAACTTACAAAGTAACGATTATTGACAAAAATGGTTGTTTTCAAAAAATTGATACCATAAAAATCAAAACGCCAAGTGTTGTAAAATTAACACTGGACAATGTTTTCACGCCATCATGTATCGGGCGAGCAGATGGAAAAATATTCATCACAACTTCTGGTGGTACACAACCTTATACTTTTACTTGGTCAAATACCAAAACAACTGAGGATTTATTTGCTGTTAAAAATGGATTTTACTCTGTTTCCGTTTCGGATAATTTTGGTTGTAAAAACAACATTGATTCTATAAAAGTAAATGCAACCCAAACGTTAAGCATTGATTCTGTGCAAGTTACGAATCCAAAATGCTTTGCTGCCAACAACGGGAAAATATATTTGAGAATAAAAGGCGGCGCTCCACAATATATTTATGCCTGGAGTAATGGCGCTTTTTCGTCAGATATATTCAACCTAAATGGTGGCTTAAAAACCGTAACCGTTACTGACGCATTTGGTTGTTCGTTTGAAAAAACATTTAATTTGGTTGAGCCTCAAAAATTGACCATCAACATAAACGCCATAGATTCTATCACTTGCAACGGCCTTAAAAATGGTGCGATTGATATTGGTATCAACGGTGGCGCTTTGCCGCTGACATACATCTGGAATACTGGCAGCAAAGCCGAAGATTTGGTAAATATCGGAACTGGCACTTACAAAGTTGCCGTTTTCGACGCCAAAGGTTGTACAGCGAATAGTCAAGAAATTACTTTGCCACAACCCGATCGCTTGAGCATTTCTCTCAATCCAAACGGCACGCAAAACAACTGTAATAGTATGGCAAATGGCTATATCGACATCAATACTATTGGTGGATCTAGGCCTTACACTTACTATTGGAATACAAACGAGATTTCGGAAGATATAACGGTCAGTCAAGCTGGAAATTATAGCGTAACTGTCACAGATAAAAATGGTTGTGACAATGCATTGAATGGTATAGCGATGCAAACGCCAGTGAATCCAATGAAACTTGATACCGTCACACTCAAAAAAATAACGTGCCACAATGATGCCAATGGTGCAATATTTATAAGTTGCAAAGGTGGTAAATCTCCCTACAATTTCAATTGGAGTACGGGCGATTTACATATAAAAAATATATCAAGCGATACGCTTGCGAATGTATATGGCGGCTCATTTAATGTGACCGTTACGGACGCTTATGGGTGTGTAATCAAACGCGATTCATTTTCATTTCAAAATCCTAATGAACTGATTATCAATTTATTAGATTTAAAAAATGTGAATTGCAAAGGAGATAAAACAGGCGAAATTGACTTAAATGTAACTGGTGGCGTATTGCCATATAATGTCGTATGGAGCAATGATTCGATTGGCCAAAACCTTAAAAAGCTGAAAGCAGGAACATACAAAGCGAAAATAACAGATGCGAATCTCTGCATCCGAAGTAGCAATAATTTTACGATTTCTGAACCCGCCAAATTATTGACAATAAAGCTGGATAGTATCAGAAACGGAAATTGCAATGCCAATCAAGACGGCGCCATTTTTATTTCTGCAACTGGCGGCGAAACGCCTTACGATTACGTTTGGAACAACAATATAAACACAAATTCCAACATTATTCAAAACCTCGTGACAGGTAATTACGTCTGTAAAATAACAGATGCGCTCAAATGTACCCAATTTTCTGATACATTTAAATTGTCGAAACCCAATGCAAATATTAGCATAATCATTACGGAAGTAAAAAATAATAAATGTTTTAATGGTTTTGAAGGTGCAATCAAAATCAATACATTGGGCGGCACGATGCCATATACCTATTTATGGAGTAATGCAGCGGTCACTAAAGATTTGATAGACATACAATCGGGCAATTATACGCTTACGATTACGGACAAAAACAATTGCAAACAGACTTCGTCAACCATCAATGTCAGTGCGCCCGACTCTATCAAAATGACGATTTTGTTTCGTAAAGCGGCAACTGCACCAAATGTGAGCAAT
Source organism: Saprospirales bacterium (assembly GCA_043764975.1). Taxonomy (GTDB): domain Bacteria; phylum Bacteroidota; class Bacteroidia; order Chitinophagales; family Saprospiraceae; genus JAYUJV01. Next base: position 4,350 of record JAYUJV010000245.1, on the reverse strand, counting down.
GGATATTTGGTTTATAAACTAAGCGGCGGTACGCCGCCATATCAATTGACATCGAGTACAGGTGTTATGAAAACAAATCCTCAAGACACAATCAAGAATTTGCAAAATGGTATTTTGTACGAATTTGCCTTGCGAGATGCCAATAATTGCATCGTTTTCGTCAATAACATTAGTATTTTGTCAAATATCCTTGATTTAGAATTGGTCGAAAAAGTAACTATTTTTCCAAATCCAGTTTCAGATATATTAGAAATAAAAGCTGACTTTAAAAAATATTTAAATACAAAATTGCGTTTAATCAATCAAGTTGGACAAATTGTGACGGAAACCAATCTTTCAAGTCAAAATATTGATTATTTATTAGATGTGTCAAATCAAAACTCAGGTTTATATTATTTGCAAATGATTGACCTCGAAAATCAACATTTGCTGTTTAATGAAAAAGTAAGCATCATAAAATAAGTACGAAATACTAGTGATAATTAAATTTTTTCTCACAGAAAACACAGATTAACACAGATGTATATAAGACTACGCTAATATGTGTTTTCTGTTTATCCTTTTTTAAAAGTACTCTTATCTGTGTTAATCTGTGCTATCTGTGAGCAACTTTTTTTTAATACAAAAATTGGATTTATAAAATTAAAAATATGCAATACAAAATTCTTTTTTTCTTCATATTGGGTATTCAAATGGCCAATGCACAAGTAAAAAACTTTACTTACAAGGGCGAATTTGCCATTTCTGACCTCAAGTCCATCGAAGAAATGATGCCTTTGATGCCAGGCATTGGTAGCCCAATGAAAGATTTATTGAACGAGCAATCTATAAAAGCATTTATGATGACGCCGCGCAAAGTCGGTTCAGAAGTGAGTACCAACACGTATGGCATAGCGGCTTGCATGGAATATTATTTGAATTTTAATCAAAATTATAAAGAAAATCTAAGTCCAGATTATATTTCGTTGAACGTAGAAAGTGACGGCAAAAAACATAAAATTGAAGACGGTTTACAATTCGTTGCCAACACTGGAACAGTGAGCGCAGGCATTTTACCTTACGATTCAAAAGTGTTGAATTCAAGCGTAAATGCGACTCAAAAACACAAGATTAAACATTATTTGGTTTTGTTCAGAGAAATAACGGCTGCTAAACAAAAGCTATTTGAACTCAAAAAAGCATTGACCCGTGGCAATCCAGTTTTGACAGAAATATCTGTCAATCAAGAATTTATGAATCTAAATAATGCTAAATATTGGTCGCCAGCAACTGGCTCAAAAACAAATATTACCCAAACCGTCATTGCTGTCGGTTTCGATGAAGACCGCAAAGCTATCGAAGTTCAAAATTTTAATGGCACAACTTGGGGCAACAATGGCTATATTTGGATTAGCTATGATGACTTTTCAAAGTTGTCTCAAAATGCTTATGTGCTGGTGGTGGAATAATGGATTGTAGTTTATATTGTCAGTTGTTTAAGGCGATGCTAGAAATAATATATTAGAATTTTTGCTTTAGTTAAAAAGTCACTTTTAATTCACAAAATGTTTATGAAGTATTAATTTACATAATAAATATCAAAAATAAATTTGCAAATTGAGTTTTGAATAATTAACTTTGTACCATGGAATTTGAAAGAGATATAATTGCATACAAAAACTACTTTCTCGATTTTTATGAAAACTTACCTGACAATGTTCAATCAAAAATTGAATGGACGTTACAACTAATCCGAGTGACTCGTCAAGTTCCTGAAAAGTATTTTAAACACATAGAAGGTACTAAAGGTTTGTGTGAAATCAGAGTTGAAGTTGGTAGTAATATTTACAGAATTTTTTCATTTTTTGAAAAAGGTAATTTAGTAATACTCGGAAATGGATTTCAGAAAAAAACTCAAAAAACACCAAAACAAGAGATAATTAAGGCAATAAAAATTATGGAGGAATATCAAGATGAAAAATAACGATAATACAACAACTTTCGATCAAATTTTGGATAAGAAATATGGTGCAAAAGGAGAACCCAAACGTGAAGAATGGGAACAACAATTTGAATCATTCAGACTCGGTGTTTTACTTGAAGAAGCTCGAATAAAGCTTGGTATGACTCAAGAAGAGCTTGCTGTAAAGTGTGGGACAAACAAATCTTATATTGCAAGAATTGAAAACAATGCTTCAGATATAAGACTTTCAACGCTTATGAAAATTATTCAACAAGGGCTTGGTGGACACCTTACTTTGTCACTCCAACTTTAAGTACAAAAAAATAAATCAAGCAAAGCCTTCACAAATGTGAAGGCTTTACTTGTTAAATTGCCTCTAAATTTACAAAGTCCCTCCTTCGGAGGGATTTAGGGATGTCTAATCCACAAAATACATTCCCAATTTCCCCTTATTTTTCGCTTCTATTTCGCCTCTATACGTACAATTATACTTGTTTTTCACAAGATGATATGTTTTGTCGGTGATGTTTATTTTGCCAGGTTCGCTGGCGGTTTCCATACGGCTGGCTGTGTTTACGGTGTCGCCCCAAACATCATACGCAAATTTTTTGCTGCCAACTACGCCAGCAATCACGACGCCAGTATGAATCCCGATGCGCATTTCTATGGGTTCAGTTCCATTTTTTATTCTGTTTTGATTATAAATTTTCATAAAATCCATCATTTCTACGGCAGCATTTACGGCATCGAGTGGATTTGTTTGGTTTGCCTGCGGCAAACCGCCAACGCACATATAACTATCGCCGACGGTTTTTATTTTTTCGAGTTTGTTTTTTTCAATGATTTGGTCAAAACCTAAAAAGCAATCGTTGAGCATCTCGATCAACAACTCTGGCGACATGGTTTCGGTAATGGACGTAAAACTCACAAAGTCGGTAAACAAAACGGTTGCAAAATCGTATTTTTTAGACGTCGCTTTACCGTTGGCTTTCAGCTCCGCTACGGCTTCATCTGGCAAAATATTATGTAACAAAACGTCCGCTTTTGCACGTTCGGCTTCGATGATAATCGCACTTTCTTCTATGGCTGCTTTTTGGGTTTTTAGTTTTGCATTGATACGGCGACCATACAAAAAAGCCGCAATCGTAAACAACATCAATCCGCCGCCGATCATACCAAAACGATAGGTATTTTCTCGAAACGAGGCTTGCTGAAAAGCCTCAAACTCTTTTTCAGATTGTAACTTCTGAATTTCGCGCTTTTTGTCATCTTCTTGTTGTTGCGAAGTCGTTTTTTGTTCCAACAATGCCAATTGTTGTGCTTGTTCTTTTTTATTGAGGTTCGCAATTTGCTTGTCTTTTTCGGCAGCCAAAAGCTGCTCATTTGCCAAAGCCAAGGCTTGTTGTGCTTTTTCGGCTTCGAGTTGCGAAGTATGTAATTTTTCGGTTCGGATTTCTTCTTCTCTTTTCAACAACGCAATTTCTTTATCTTGTCGCGCTGCATCAGCAGCCAATGCCTTGGATTCAAACGAAAGTCGCTCTTTTTCTACCTCCAATTGTCGAATTGTCAAGGTTTGTATTTCTTGATTCGACATCAATAATTTTGTTTCTTTTTCGGCTTTTTCGAGGTTCGATTGTTGCTGCAAAAGTGATTGTTGTTTCAACAAATCAACCAACAGCAAACTATCTTTTATAATTAGATACTTTTTGTAATATTCAAATGCACTTTCGTAGTCAAAAACCTTTTGATACGCCAATGCAGCGGTGTTGTAAGTTTCGGAAAGTAGATAAAAATCCTTTGTATTCGTTGCTTCGCCCATCGCCGTATTGTTGTATCGAATAGCATTATATGGATCTTTATTGTTCAAATAAATATTGGCCAATAAATGCTCAATGTGCGCACGATCATTCGGCGATTTGACAGATTTTTGAGCCTTTGTGAAATACTCAATTGCTTTCGGAAAATTATTGTTGTTAGAATATGTGATGCCTTTATTCATATATAAAACGCTAACGTCCAAATATTTAGCTTTGTCACATAACTTTTCAGCATACGAAAAATACTCCAACGCTTTGTCATATTCTTTGAGGTACAAGTAATTATTGGCGATGTTGTTATATATAATTGCAATTTCTTTTTCATCGCCAATTTGTTCGATTAGCAACTTCAATTCAGCATTATAAGTCAATGCTTTTCGGTAATCTTTTTTGGCAGAAGCGCACTTAACCAATTGCTGCAAATACTCAATTTGAAGCGGTTTTACATCAGCTTTTAGGCGCAAAAGTTTCTGATATTGCTCTGCTGCTTCGTCATAATTTTTGTTTTTAAAATATGTTTGGGCCATCAATTTCAAATATCGCTCTTGACCAAAAGGCGTAGCATTTCCATAGTATTGTTCTGCAAGTTTA
>JAYUJV010000244.1:0-1094 GCA_043764975.1 Saprospirales bacterium | reverse complement strand
CCGCCATATTCTGAAAATTGCTTCCGTTTGATGGACCATTGTGGCAAATTATGGAACAGCATCCAAGGAATACACATAAAAAAAGCGTTGAGCATATTCGCAATAATGCCTGGCACGAAGGCTGCATTGCAAACCCAAAACGTACTCAATATATTCCACAACAAGAGCGCGTGATAACTGTAACGCAACATTTGCATTGTCGATTTACCTTCTTTTTCGCGTATGTCGCGCTCGATCATGAGCAAAGGCACGAAGGCCACAAAAAGACATGGCGTAAAAGGCATATCTGGAAAACCCAAATACAACAACACGCCACTCAAAGTCGCCAAACCCAATCGTTTGAGTTCGTAGCGCTTGAAAGCTAGCGCCAGCCAAACACCCCAAAGCGATGTGAACAATAGCATCGGCCAATAACCCCAAAAGCCATCGCTCGGCATATTGTGCGCTGCGATGGCTGCCAAGATAGCAAACATCAATAGCAATACAAATCGAATTTTATTTATCATCATTAATATTTAATACATAAAATATTTATAATCAGTATTTTATATAATAAAAATACAAAGTTAGTATAGAATATAAAGTTATGCAAAAGTACATATAATTTTACTTTTACTAAAAAAGGGAATACTAAACACAATCCTGAAGGGATTGAACTTTAATAAATCCCAGTAAAACTGGGATAATAAAACAACTACATAGCTACAACCACGAAGTGGTTGAACGATTATCTACACTAAGAAGAGGAAGTTCAACCACTTCGTGGTTGTAGCAACGTTATATTATCTTTACCATCAGTTTCACTGAAGGTTATTAATGTTTTACCACTTCGTGGTATTTGAAATAAAAAAGTAAAGCTAAAAAACCACCTCAAAAATCACTCATATCACGCTATAATTTTCCCTTCGCAAGTACCAAAACCGACTCGAATATCGTCTTTGACAGCAAAGCCACTCATGATTACGGTATCGCCATCGTTGATGAATCGGCGTTCGCTACCGTCGGGCATCGGGATTGGTTTTGTGCCTTTCCAGGCGAGTTCGAGCATAGAGCCGTAGCTGTCTGGCGTAGCGCCGCTGATTGTACCCGAAGCC
>JAYUJV010000243.1:0-1095 GCA_043764975.1 Saprospirales bacterium | reverse complement strand
TTATACTTAAAAAGTGTTAAAATCATACAAAATAAAATATTGTAAATAAAATGTAAAAAATATTTTATTTTTATTTTTTAGCTAATTCTATTACTTTTTTTACTTTTTTCCTACTTTGCTGGTCATGTAACACAAATGGAAAGGTATAAGATACCGCTGCTATGGCAATCAAAATATTACGAAATATATCTGCCCAAACTTCAAGTGCAGGAAAAAACGCACTGATAACCATTATTTTGGCCGCAATCACCAACGCAATGGTCAGATTAGTAAATATGAAGATGGCTTTGAATCGCTTCAGATACGATGGCTGTTGTTTCATGTAACATTGCTTGAGCCATGAAGCATAGTCCTTATTTTGTGGCGTTATTTTTATTAATTTTTTTAATACAAATATAGCGTGTTCAAATTCTAATAAGTGAAAAAAAGATTGTGCCTTACAAAACAACGTATGCGTATAAATATCTACGCCGCCGAACTCATATATATTTTCTTGCATGGCGATACGGATTACCTCGTCGGACATAATAATATGTTTTGCGTAAGCGCCAATATCAAAAAGGGATTCGTTGTAGGCAACAATTATCTCGAAGAACTCATGCGAGTCGAGGGCGCAAATTTTGGATTCGTATGCTTCATAAAAGCGTATAACCGCCCGTTGCGAATACGGTTCAGCTTCTATCGCCTTAAAATTGCGATATATAGCAGAGTAATATGTAGCAGTTGATTTTAGCACAAAAGTTGATATTAATTTCCTCCAAAATTAAACCTTATTTTACAGACTGTCAAGTACTTACCCTAAAAAAAGACGTTTATTTTACTCATTTAAATTCCTAAAATGTAGCACCTGCGCCGAGCGCAATGTATTCTGCTACGATTCGGTGCGCTTTCATATATAAACCAACATAAAAACGTGTGGCAGGTTTGCCGATAGGCGGCAAATAATAACGCATTCCGATTTTATTGTACAGCTTATAGCCATTCAAATACCAATTTTTGTTCGCAATATAAGCGCCTGTTTGAATCGTAAAACTCCAATCGCCAAACAAAAATTCGTTGCCCACGAAGGCCATCACACGTGACGAATGAAATTGT
>JAYUJV010000242.1:0-8532 GCA_043764975.1 Saprospirales bacterium | reverse complement strand
TACCAGTTGCAATGATAACCGAATCAGCTACGATGTCTTTTTGCTGCATTGCTTTTAGTATAATTTGCTGATTTTCAGCTATTTGTATATCATCAACTCTGAAACCGCGTTGTAACAACACGCCTGCATCAAGTGCCGCATTGACCAAACAATCGATGATGGTTTGCGATTTATCGGTCACTGGAAACATACGTCCATCGTCTTCTATTTTGAGTTCAACGCCGTGTTTCTCGAACCAATCTATGGTGTCGCCAGTCGCAAATTTATTGAATGGACTCATCAATTCACGTTCGCCGCGTGGGTAATTTTTGGTCAAATCGCGAGGAATAAAACAGGCGTGCGTAACGTTGCAACGTCCGCCACCACTAATTTTTACTTTTTGCAACACGTCTTTCCCACGTTCCAAGATGATAACCTGCGCCGAAGGATTCGTTGTGGCAGCTTGTATGGCTGCAAAATATCCAGCCGCACCACCGCCCACGATGACTATTTTTTTTGAAGACATTTTTATTAATTTTTTTGCAAAATTAATCTTTTTTTAGCAATCATTTTAAAAATTAAAAAATCTAAAAATTATTGGTTCAACTCCCATAACAAGGAACATATATAAGTATAAAATCAATGTGTCGCTCCTATGGAGCTTTGTTGGTCTTAGTTGTTAATTATAAGTTACCAACATGCCATGCCTAACGGCATTATTTGTTTGAAAAATGCCGTTAGGTATGAAATGTCGGTAAAAAATGCACAATCCACGACCTATTTTTAAACTCCGTAGGAGTGACATATTTTGAAACATATTAAATTCATTATTATAGGAGTTGAACTTTTATTTTATCAATAATAAATAATTTCAATTATAAATTAAAAACAAGACAGCAATATTTTTGTTAATAAATCGAATCAAAAATATGATAATAAAGACAAATAAAAAAAGTAAAAATTGTCAGTTAGTCATTACTGTCAGTTAGTCTAAAATATCGTTACTATTTTTAATTTCAAATTATTAATAATTTTGTCCTAATACTTAGATTTGAAAAGCGTATTTTTGCAAAAATATTCAAGAAAGTAAAACGATGAATAATTCCATCGCTATTTTCAATTAATTATTAAAAATTAAAACTTAAATCTGAGTTAGAAAGAGAAAAAATGAAACATTTCTCAACGTCCTCATGTATCATTCAGACATGAAAAAAGCAGTAAAAGTATTCAAATTTGGAGGCGCGTCGGTCAAAGATGCAGCTGGTATCAAAAACGTAATCGAAATCGTAAAAACCTATCAAGATTCACAACTCATGATTTTGGTATCGGCCATGGGCAAAACCACCAATGCACTCGAAGCCGTTATCAACGCTTATATGCAAAAAGCGGATAACGCAATTGAGTTATATGAAGGTGTTAAAAAAAGTCATTATGCTATTATGGATGAGTTATTTGATAAAAATAACGATGTGTATGTTGCTGTAAATGATATATTTGTGGAAGCAGATTGGGTACTCGAAGAAGAACCACACGATGAATACGACTACGTTTATGACCAAATAATAGGTATTGGAGAACTCGTATCTTCTTGTATTTTGGCTGCATATTTGAATCAGTCTGGCTTAAAAACAACTTGGCTCGATGCACGTGATTTGCTCATAACCGACAACACGTATCGCGAAGGTCGCATACAATGGGAGCCTACGCAAGACAATGTAACGAAGAAAATTGTCCCAGTTTTGGATACAAATCAATTGGTGCTGACGCAAGGTTTTATCGGCTCAACGGACGACAATCAGACCGTTACGCTTGGTCGTGAAGGTTCAGATTATTCGGCGGCTATTTTTTCATATTGCCTTGATGCCGAAAGCATGACCATCTGGAAAGACGTGCCAGGCGTATTGACTGCCGACCCGCGTATGTTCGAGAATGTGACAAAACTTGACCGACTGAGCTATAAAGAAGCGATAGAAATGACTTATTATGGTGCATCTGTGATTCACCCGAAGACTATAAAACCGCTTCAAAACAAGACGATTCCGATGTACGTCAAGTCGTTTTTGAATCCGCAAGACGAAGGTACGTTTATCACAAACGACGTTGATGCCAATTATCCGCCGATAGTGATTGTCGAAAGCAATCAGGTTTTATTGTACATTTCGTCAAATGATTTTTCATTTATCGCCGAGCATCATTTGAGCGCATTGTTTACGTTGTTTGATAAATATAGAGTTTGGGTAAATATGATGCGCAACACCGCCATCAGTTTTATGGTTTGTGTGCCGAATCAACCCGATCGTTTGAAAGGTCTTTTCAAGGAAATGGAACGCGATTTTTCAGTTATGAAAGAAGAAGGCGTAGAATTAATCACGATTCGCCATTACACCGAAGAAATGCTGACCGAAATGAAAAAAGGAAAAATTATCCTTTTGGAAGAAAAAATACGCAAAACGTTTCAAATCGTAGCAAAAAATGTTCCGATTATGAAAAGGAAAATGGATTGATTACGTGCAGCCAATTGGTAATTGGCTGTTTCGTGTAGCCAATTAGTAATTGGCTGAATAAAAAGCTTTTAATCGCCAATTACCAATTGGCGGCACAATACCAATTGGCGGTACTTTGCACTTTGGTCGCATTTTTCGCCACGCTCGTCAAATAAATAATTTTGATACTTTAAAATAATTTAATTTTGATGAAAATAAGGAGTTGATTTTAAATAAACGAAATGGAAAAACAAACCATAATTGAAATAAAGGATTTGTCGAAATCTTATGTGATGGGCGAAGAGGTTGTTCGGGCTTTGCAAAATGTAGATTTAGTCATTGGCAAAAACGAATATGTGGCGTTGATGGGCCCTTCGGGTAGTGGAAAATCTACGTTGATGAACTTGTTAGGCTGCTTGGATTCTCCGACTTCGGGCGAATACAAACTCAATGACATCAATGTCAGTACTATGATTGACAGCGAATTGGCCGAAGTGCGCAACAAGCAAATTGGGTTTGTATTTCAGACGTTTAATTTGCTGCCGCGAATGTCATCGCTCGAAAATGTAGCACTTCCACTTGTTTATGCAGGTAAAAACAAGGCTGAACGCCTCGAACAAGCGGCCGAAGCGCTCCGTTCGGTTGGCCTCGGCGACCGTATGACGCACAAGCCAAACGAACTTTCGGGCGGTCAACGACAGCGTGTTGCGGTGGCGCGCGCACTCGTGAATCACCCAGCTATTATTTTAGCCGATGAACCAACTGGAAATTTGGATACCAAAACCTCAATAGAAATTATGGGTCTTTTTGAACAAATACATGCGCTTGGCAACACCGTTATCCTCGTAACCCACGAACCCGACATTGCAGAACACGCTCACCGAATTGTGCGTATGCGCGACGGGCGAATCGAAAGTGACGACATCAATCCGAATCCTGTAAAAGTTGGTTCGAGAAATGAAACAATTGAAGATTAAAAATTAACAATATTATGATAAACGATTGTCAAAAGTAACGTACTTTTGACAATCGTTTTTGTTTTGGCGAAAGCTGTTGTTTTAAGTGTTTTTTTGTCGGTTAGTCTTTTTTTGTCGGTTAGTCTTTTATGTCGGTTAGTCTTTGAAAATCAAACTTCGATAATTACAAATCTAAAAATAATTTAAAAAATCATCTTAAAAAACACAATAATTTCAAAATTTTTAATTAAAATAAAATGAAAAAACAACTCACATTAAGTCTTTTTTTATTGTCAATATCTTTTTTTTCAAATGCACAAAACATTGATATTCAGAATATTAAAAACCATATTGTCTATTTAGCAGATGACAAATTGGAAGGTCGAGCTACCGATACTAAAGGCGCTGCGAAAGCGGCAAAATACATCAAAAAGCAGTTCAAAAAAATTAGTCTTTTGCCAAAAGGTACTGATGGTTTTTATCATATATATACTTACAAAAATGCCAATATGCACGGCATTGAAGATGTAAATTCAAAGCCGCACACAGGTACAAATGTGGTTGGCTACATCGACAATGGCGCTGAAAATACGATTGTGATTGGCGCGCATTACGACCATTTGGGTCTTGGTCACGATGGTAATTCATTAGATCCGAATCCATCGGATAAAATCCATAATGGTGCTGACGACAACGCTTCGGGCGTGGCAGGCGTGATTGAATTGGCGCGACATTATCAAAATAATGACTTGAAAGAGCCTTATAATTTGTTGTTTATTTGCTTTTCGGGCGAAGAATTGGGCTTATTTGGTTCAAAAAAATATTGCGAAATGCCTACGATTGACCTCAAAAAAGTCGATATTATGATCAATATGGATATGATTGGTCGTTTGAATGCTGAAAAAAGCATACTCGTTGGCGGCGTTGGTACTGCACCAGAATTGTACAACATTATTGGCTATACTGACAAGGGCGATATTCGTACCAAAATTGATAGTTCGGGTATAGGTCCCTCGGATCATACGTCGTTTTACCTCAAAGATATTCCAGTTTTGTTTTTCTTTACAGGGCAACACAGCGACTACCACAAACCGAGCGACGATGCTGATAAAATCAATTATGAAGGAGAAATACAAGTATTACAAGTTATCTCGAAAATCGTAGATGGATGTATGTCGTTTCCAAAATTGGCATTTACGAAAACGAAATCGAAGCAAAGCGATACGCCAGCGTTTAGTGTGACTTTGGGCATCATGCCCGACTATACTTTCGACCAAAAAGGCTTACGTGTAGATGGTGTTACGGACGGAAAACCTGCGTTCAAAGCGGGCCTAAAAGCGGGAGATGTGATTTTGCAACTCGGTGATACAGAAGTGATTTCGATTCAAGAATATATGCAAGGTTTAGCAAAATTTAAGAAGGGCGAAAGTACGACCGTAAAGGTAAAACGAGGTACCGAGGAGAAAGTTTTTAATGTGACGTTTTAGGTGGTTTTCGCTTGTGCGGCCAATTGGTAATTGGGCGATTCTAAGTTTGCAAATTTGCAAAGCTGTATTCATTCAGCTCTAAGTTACCGACACCTTCAAGGTGTCGGTAACAAAAAAAACCAATTTGAAAACAAGATTCAAATTGGCTTTTTTGTTACTTTTCAGTTTGAAAACGCGCTAAACCTTCCGAAAAATCTCGTACTTCGCGATAGCGAGGCGGTATGACAAACTCGCCAGATTTGTCTATAAAACCGATGCCTTCATTTACGGCGGCACGTGCTAAACCTTCTTTAAAATCCCAAACTAAATTAAATTTTGGTGGCGTAATTACAGTACATTTATCGTCTAAAAAGCCCCAACGGTCGCCGCTTTTGTAGGCCGCCATGCCGTCCGAATATTTGTAAATCTGTTCGTATTGAGCTGGCAAAACTTCTTCTCCAAACGAATTCATAAGTCCGAATTTTCCTTTTTTGACAAACATCCAAAGGCTATCGTTAGCCGTTTCGATGTATTCATATTCTGTTTTTTCGATTTGTTTTGTCTTTTTGTTCCAAAAGCTATATTTTTCATTGGTACCGACAGCCGCTAATCCGAAGCGATAATCGATAACTTCATCGTACTTTGCGGGCACAACCCATTCAGATTTGAGATTGATAAAACCGAATTTTTCGCCGATACTCGCTTTTGCAAAACCCAACGAATTGAAATTGCTGAGGTATTCAAACTTCGGTTTTACGACATATTTGCCTTTTTTGTCTATCATGCCGTATTTTCCGTTCAACTTCACACGCGCTCGACCATTCTGAAATTTCCACGCTTGCTCATATATATGCGGAATGACAACGATACCTTTTGTGTTGATAAAACCGACTTCTTCTTCGACTTCAAACACCGCCATGCCTTCGCAAAAATCGGATACATTCTCGAATCGAGGTAGCGTAACCCATGCACCATTTTTACTGATGTAGCCAATTTTATTGTCAAAAGTCATGACGCGCGCCACGCTGTTGCTAAACGACCATGCAGCCTTATAATTTGGCTCGACCACCATTTCACCCTTCGTGTTGATGTAGCCCCAACGGTCTTTGATGCGAACGCATGCCATGCCGTCGCTAAAATTACTCGCATCGTCATATTTTGGCTCTATTATTTGCTTACCGAGCGTATCCAGAAAGCCCCATTTGAATTTAGAAACCGAAAAATCATTGGGTTGCTCAATATTATTTTTTTCATTTTTTAAAGGATCATTGGCAGCGTTTTGGCTCGCATTTTCGTTTTTACAATAAGAAAACAAGCATACAAGTAACAAAAACGGTATTTTCTTTAGTATATTCATTATTTAGAAAATATTGGTTACTTTAATTTTTTTGAGGAGATACATAGTTCAGTAAGTTTTTTTAATTAATCAAAGATATTAAGTATTTTAGTATTAAGTATTCAAGTCGAGATAACAAGCTAATAGTGAATCTCTTAGGTATTGAAAAAACTGCAATACTTAATACTTTCATACTAAAATATGATTGAGTAAAAAACAGACATTTTGAATTTGCTCCACAAAAATCTAAAAAGTTCTAATTTATTGAAAAAATAAAATCGTTCATAAAAAACACAAATATAAACGAACAAAAGGTACATATTTATATAATATCCAAAAATCTTTTCCCATTATGTTCATTATTAAAATAATCAATGATCGAAATCGCGATTTGTTAAAAAATTTCATTGACAATTTGTGGGGTTCAGATGTCATTGTGAGCAATTCTGTTAAGTATCACATATCGTATCTTGAAGGTTTTGTAGCGTATGTCGGCGACGAAATTGTAGGATTGTTGACGTATCGTGTAGCAGACAATGCGCTCGAAGTGATTTCGATTGACAGTTTTCAAGAAAACAACGGCATCGGTTCGTCGTTATTGGAGTTGGCAATACATAAGGCCAAAAATCTTTCGCTCCATAAAGTTTGGCTTATGACTACCAACGATAACTTGCCAGCTATACAGTTTTATGCGAATCGAGATTTCAGAAAAAAACAAGTTCATCTATATAGTGTGCGCAAAGCACGCCAAAAATATCCCGAAATTCCTGAAAAAGGTTATCAAGATATTCCGATTATGCACGAGCTTGAGTTTGAATACGCTTTATCTTAAAATTAAAAAAATTAAGAAAATTAAAGTAATTAAGAAAATAGTTTTTCCCATGTTTCCATAAGTCTAAAAAATCCAAAATGACCGTTTCAATTGAGTTTGAAGCGGTTTTTTTTATGTTTTATTTGAAAATAAACGATTTAGAATAAATATCTAATATTGACGTTTTTATAAAAATAAATAATTCAAAAAAACTTTTCTATTTTTTATGGAAAAACAAGCCATAAATCATCTTATTAAAAAAACACTATGAAAGTAATAAAAATTTTATTTGGCATCTTAACAATATTCACTATTTCGTTTTGCAATAAATCAGAAAGTAAGATTTCGATGCAACAAGAAGCGCAAAATACGATTTCATCTTCGGCGGCTGTAGTTGATATAAAAGACACTTTGCATAAATTTGTGCGAACGGCTGATCTGAAATTCAAGGTGAAAAGTGTCATAAAATCTACTTATGACATTGAGAATATAGCGCGCAATCAAGGAGGTTTTGTGACAATTTCTAATTTGACGAATACAATAAATAGCCGAAATACGTCTGCATATAGCAACGATTCGTTGCTCGAAACCATCAATTATTCGGTTACGAATGACATTACGATTCGGATTCCGAACACAAAAATGGACACAACACTCAAAGAAATAGCTCGAAATATTGATTTTTTGGATTTCAGAATCATCAAAGCTGAAGATGTTGCGTTGAGTATTTTGGCCAATAAATTGACACAAAATAGAGCCTCAAAAAACGAAGAACGTGTGACTAATGCGATTGACAATAAAGGTAAAAAACTTGACGAAACGACCAATGCTGAAGGTTATGTGTCGAATAATCAAGCTGAAGCCGACAATGCTAAAGTTGCGAATCTTTCGCTCAAAGAACAGTTGGATTTTAGTACTATCAAGATAGCGATGTATCAAAATCCAAGTATCAAACACGAGGTTGTGGTGAACGATAATCAGCGTCCAAGTTTTGGCGAAAGGCTCGGTGAATCATTTGTGAAAGGTTGGACAATTTTGTCAGAATTGGTACTTTTTGTTGTTCAACTTTGGAGTTTAGCTTTGTTTGCAGGTTGTGCTTATTTACTTGCTCGTTATTTTAATTTGGGAAATAAATTGAAAAAAATAAAATGTATAAATACTTTATTATCAATAAATTATAGAATTTAAAACTTAAAAAAATGAAAATCAAACACTTATTATTTGCAATATTATTAGCTTTTACAACTCAGCTTTTTGCACAAGTAAACAATGAAAAAGCATACATAGTCGTAACCGGTTCGGCAGAAATGGAAATCGTGCCTGACGAAATTTTCATCTGTATTATGATTAAAGAAAAGTATGTCAATAGAGAAAAAATAAGTAACTATCCAGCCTTAGGAACATTGACTAAATTAACGATAGCTTGAATGGCGCACATAACGGATTGTCCGTTTTTGATAGTTGTATCAATGACGGAACGAATGACAGCAAATTCATGCTG
>JAYUJV010000241.1:0-8534 GCA_043764975.1 Saprospirales bacterium | reverse complement strand
GGAACAAATTTTAAGTATAGAAGCTGGTTTTTGGCTTCGACTTCAAAATGACAACGATTTGGCTATTGCTCGACAAACAATAAGTTTAGCTGCATAATAAAACGCTCCGATAAGTTTGACTTATCGGAGCGTTTTTTATATAAAACCTAATCAACTCGTACGTTCCGTAACAATCGTTTTTAAGGTTTTTAAAATACGAAAAATCGTAAAAATATCGTCTGTCAGCGCAGAATATGCAGGCGTAATACAATATTGTTTGTTTTCATACGCCAGAAAATACCAATTTTGCCCATTTACGTAGCAACCATATACAGGCTGTTCAGAATTTTCATTTTGAGCATTTCCAACTAACATCGCCGCCAATACTTGACCAGCTGGATCGCCGTCAGGATCTAGTTCGCGCTTGTATTCTTGAAAGGCAAAATAAGGCATTTCTGGTTCTCGTCGTCCCGAAGCAATCATGCCATCAGGTTTTCCAAAAAGTTCATAATCACCGACAATACCTTTTATAAAGCGTTGCGCGTAATGGTTGTATTTTTTAGAAGAGAAATTAACCAAAGTAAAAACTGGACCAATAAAATGAGAATCCAACTCATATTCGTTCCAATCGTGAACATTAAAGTCGAGAATTTGGCGCAAATAAACCAAATATTGTTGTTCCAAATCAGATAAGTCAATTCTCCTATCGAGCCATTCTGTCAAAGCCGAAAGTTCATCTACCTCTTCTAATCCAAATGCCTTGTCTAAAAATTTTAAGTTACAATCTCGAAATGATTTTTCTATTCTTTCCATGTTTGGCGATTAAGTTGAATCAATATTTTTTGATTAATTCAATATTTTACACAAAGTTACTTGTTTTTTACCTTAAATAAAGACAAAATACTTTTATTTTGGCATTAAAAAAGACATTCATAAAGTATAAACATAGAAAAAGTACTATTTTTATACTCGATTTGCAACTACTGCGTTTTTTACTTGTTTTAATAGATGATTTAGTAGATATATTTTTCAACAATTTGATATACAAATTATGCGTATTAGTGCAGTTAGTTATCTGAATACCAAGCCGTTTTTGTACGGATTTTTCAAAAGTACGCTTGCGCAAAGTATTGATATTCAGTTAGATATACCTTCGGTTTGTGCGCAAAAGTTGTTGCATGGCGAGGTGGATTTGGCGCTTGTGCCAGTCGCCATTATCCCCGAATTGCATGATGTGCATATATTGTCCAATTATTGTATCGGCGCAGTAGGTACGGTGCGAACGGTTTGTATTTATAGTCAAGTGCCACTCGAAGACATTACGCATTTGTATCTCGATTATCATTCGCGGACGAGCGTGGCCTTGGTGCAGGTGCTACTACGCGAATATTGGAAAAAAGAACTTATTTTTTTGGAAGCCACCACTGGTTTTGAAGATAAATTGCACGACACAACAGCAGGCGTCATCATCGGCGATAGAGCTTTTGAGGCGGAGTTGAAATACCCTTTTGTATATGATTTGAGCGAGGCTTGGATGGCACTTACAGGTTTACCTTTTGTATTTGCCGCTTGGGTCAGCACCCGAAAATTAGATGATGATTTTTTGGCGCAATTCAACGAAGCACTTGGGCTTGGCATCTCGAATATTCCCGAATTGATATATGTGTTGCCGAACACCGCTCCGCACGTCAATCTCTACGAATACTTTACGCACCACATCAGCTATGATTTCGACGAAGCTAAACAAACTGCCCTACAATTGTTCTTGAAATATCTTCATTACGAAACACCACTTGTATTTCAACAACCACTGATGAAGGATTTGATGAGTGATTGTTGAAATGAGTATAAGTACATTGTAAATAAAATAAATTTATTATTTAATTACGCTTAAAATTGAAACTTTAGTTTCAATAATTTGTGTAATTTATATTTTATCTACGATTCGTGTAATTCGTTAATTAACTTCGTTGAGGGCTTCGCCGTTCGAGTGTAATTCGTGTTAAAACTAATCTTAATTAGATTTTATTTTCAATAAAGATATTTGATTTACACTATAAAAAGCATCAATTCAATATGTCGCACCTACGGCACTTTACTGGTTTTGGGTGTTAATTATAAGCTACCAACATACCTTGCCTAACGGCATTATTTGTTTTTAAAATGCCGTTAGGCATGGCATGTTGGTAAAACGTACAATCTACAATAAGTTTTTGAACTCCGTAGGAGTGACATACTTTACAACATAATAACTTCATTATCAATTAATTGAAAAAAATAAAAATTCTTTTTTATAAATAAAAAGGTAAGGACTGAGAAATGAATTCGATTTTATTTTATAATGGAAATATAAAAACACAAGACGAAACACAGCCTTCGGCAGAAGCGGTGCAAGTCGAAAATGGTAAAATAACGGCCGTTGGTACGTCAGAAAATTTATTAGCAAAGCGAAAATCGGATACACAATTGTATGATTTGAAAGGCCAAACGCTATTGCCAGGTTTCATTGATGCACATATTCACATCTGGAAAGTCGGTAATTTACTGACCTATATGCTTGATTTGCGAGGTGTATCGAGCCTTGCCGAAATGAAAACGCGCATCACCGATTTTGCAGCCAACAAACCACATGGCGAGTGGATTATGGCGCGCGGATTCAATGAAATCAACTTTACGGACGAGCAGCGTTTACCCAATTGCCACGACCTCGATGAAGCCTTGTCCAATCATCCGATTTGTCTGATTCGTACTTGTGCGCACATCACGATTGCCAACACGCAAGCGATGCAAGCAGCACAAATAAACGCCCAAACGCCAATACCCGAAGGCGGCGAATCTCGCCTTGATGCAAGTGGTCAATTATTGGGTATTTTTACCGAAACCGCACAAGGTCTGATACAGAATCGAATACCGCCCTATACCGCTGCCCAATACGAAATTATGGTTGATGCCGCGCAAAATGCGATGTTGCGAGCAGGTATCACGAGCGCAACCGATCCTGCTGTGATGCCCGATTTGTTGGCCGTTTATCATGATATGGCGCGCCGAGGAAAGTTGAAAATACGTATAAACGCCATTCCGATTATGTTGCCAGATGGTGGCGAAGCGCCTTTGCCTTTGCCAGCGCTACACGAAAGCGATTTTTTGAAAATAGACACGGTCAAGTTTTTTTCTGATGGTGGTTTGAGTGGCAAAACAGCCGCTTTGTTGCACCCTTACAAAAATGAGGATTATTGCGGTGTGTTGCGTATCGAAGCTGATAAGTTTTTGCGCTTGACACTCGAAGCTCAAAACCTTGGGTTTCGCGTAGCCACGCACGCCATTGGCGATGCGGCTTTGGATATGGTGACGAGTGTTTATGCAGCCTTGCAACCCGATAACCACAAGCAGTTACGCCACCGAATAGAACACGTTGGTTTGCCAACAGCGGAACATTTGTCGCGTATGCAAAAGCACAATATCCATGCGGTGTCGCAGCCGATATTTATATATGAGTTGGGTAAAAATTTTAGGAATAGCCTGACCGACGATTATCTACGCATTTGCTATCCATACCGAAGCATCATTGATGCTGGCGTTACGCTTTCTTTTTCGTCAGATGCGCCTGTGGTCAAGGATTTTTCGCCTTTGATGGGCATCCAAACAGCACTCACAAGGCGTGATCGCGATGAAGTAATCGTGACCGAAAGCGAAACAATTAGTCTCGATGAAGCCATTGCGGCTTATACAATTCATGCCGCTTCCGCGAATGATGATACGCGTAATCGTGGTAGTATTAGTATCGGTAAATGGGCGGATTTTGTGGTTTTGAAAGAAAATATTTTTGAAACTCCTATTGAAAATATCAAAGACATACACGTATCGGCAAGTATTGTTGGTGGTGTGGTGTATGCTGTTTAAATGTTTTTGAAATAAAAATAATTGCATGATAATCAATAGTTTATATTGATTTTAAAGTTGTTTTATTATAGTCATATAGCTAAGGTTTAAAATGAGAAAATTAACATTATTTCCTAGAATGGGAAATGCCAATTTTAAGCATTTAGAAGAAATTGCTTCCAAGAAACTACCCGAAACATTTATTGAATTTATGGAATCCAATGCAGGATTGAGCCATTATGAACGATATTATATTACAATTGAAACTATATGGGAAGTTCATAGTTTCAATAGGTACATTAATATGTTTGAGCTATTTGAAGAATTTATTAGCGAAGGATGGGGTAAGATGCTACCATTTGCTATTGACCCAGGCGGGTGGCATTTTTGCTTATGTATGGAAGATAAAGACTATGGTGCAATTTATGTCAATCGATGGACTGATTATTTACCAGAAAATCAGTTTTTAAAAATCTCAGAATCATTCGAGGAGTTTATAAATAGTTTAAAGACAGACGAAGTAATTGATTTGTAGCAATAGAAAAGCATATATTGTGATACACACAACAAATTGAAAAAATGATTAAAAAATATATAGAAGACGAGATTTTTCAAAATATTGATTTTTCAAAAACGGCTTTACCGAAAGGCAATTATGATCATTGTCGCTTTGTAAATTGCGATTTTTCTAATTCAAACCTCAATAATAGTACGTTTTCGGAGTGCGTATTCAAGGTTTGTAACTTGAGTATGTGCAAATTGTCCGAAACGGCATTGAAAGATGTGCGTTTTGAGGATTGCAAAATATTGGGCGTGTATTTTGAGCACTGCGCTACGTTTATGTTTCAAGTTCGTTTTGAAAACTGTACGCTCAATCTTTCTTCATTTTTTGGTTTGAGTTTGAAACAAATGCAATTCAAAAATACAGCTTTGCAAGATGTCGATTTCTCGGAAGCCGATTTGAGCAACGCCGTTTTTACAGATTGTGATTTGCTTCGCGCCACGTTTAGCAACACCAATCTCGAAAAAGCAGATTTGCGTTCCGCCGTAAATTACAACATCAATCCCGAACAAAATCGCATCAAAAAAGCAAAATTTTCGTACCCAAGCGTCCTCAATTTATTAGATAAATATGGAATAGAGGTGAGTTGAAGATGCGACCTCCCTAACTAGCCCCATCCCAACCTTCCCCAAAAGGGAAGGAGAAAGAAGGAGGGAACGCCATCGTAGAGGCAAATGTTAAAGCAAAATAAAAACAAAAAAAGGTTCTACAACAAGTATTATAGAACCTTTTTTCATAAAGACTTTTATATAAAAATCTGATTATCAAATACTTGTAAATGACTAAGTGTTGTCGAATTTTCAAAATATTGGCCTCTAAATTAGCGTTCCCTCCTTTGGAGGGTTAGGGAGGTCATTACTTCAATATTTGCCACTAAATTAGCAAGTCCCTCCTTTGGAGGGATTTAGGGAGGTCGTTTAGGGAGGTCTTACTTCCTAAAATTCGCCAAGCCACATTCCAAAAACAGCTTGTATTTTTTTTCATAAGTTTCGCCAAGGCCATCGAAAGCGATGGGGTTGGTGAGTACGGTTTTGCCATCATTGTCCATCAAGACATATTGCGGTTGTGAGTTTAATCCAAAATTATTGATTTGGAAAGAAGCCCATTTTGCGCCAACTGTTCTGATTTTATCGCCATTGTTTTTATCCAAGAGATAAGCCTGTTTGTCGTCAGGGAACAAGCGTTGCTGATCGTCCACATAGAGCGAAACCACCACATAATCATCTTGTAAATGTTTCAATATTTCAGGATTTATCCAAACATTTTCTTCTACTTTTCGACAATTTACGCAACCAAAACCGGTGAAATCAACAAAAAGCGGTTTGTCTTTTGCTTTCGCGACAGCGAGCGCTTCATCGAAGTCATGGTAGCAATCCAAGCCATGTGCGCAACCTTGTGGGCCCCAAATACTGTAATGCACTGGAGGTGCAAGTCCACTCAAAAGGCTCAAAGGTTTGTAACGGAATCCAGTGGCCAAATAACCGACAAATAACAACGACAACAAACCGACAATCCAACGTCCAATGCCTAATTTTTTGACAGGCCCATCGTGTGGAAAGCGTATGAGTCCGAATTGGTACAATGCCAATCCAATGAATAGCAATATCCAAATGCCTAAGAAAATTTCTATTTTTACGAGTCCCCAGTGGCGCACCATGTCCGCCGTAGAAAGAAATTTGAGTGCCAACGCCAACTCGATAAAACCTAAGGTTACTTTTACGTTCGTCATCCAACTACCAGAGCGCGGCAACGAATTGAGCCAACTCGGAAATGCAGCAAATAAGCCAAATGGTAATGCCAACGCCAAGGCAAATCCGAACATACCCACTACTGGTTTTAGGGGTATAAAACCAAGCAAAAGCGCTTCGCTGCTTTGCACCGTTTGCACCAATAATGTTCCAATAATTGGCCCTGTGCAAGAAAACGATACCAATGACAGCGTAAATGCCATAAAGAAAATACCCAACAAACCGCCAGCTTTTTCGGAAGCCGCATCCGTTTTATTTGCCCACGAGCTTGGCAATGTAATCTCGTAATAGCCAAAAAATGAAAAAGCAAAAGCTACAAACACCACAAAAAATAAAAGGTTGAAATACATATCCGTGGACATTTCATTCAAAATTGTGGCGCCAAATATGGACGTGATGACGATACCAATACTGACATAAATAAAGATTATAGACAAGCCATATAAGATGGCGTTGCTGATACCTTTGGCGCGAGTGGTGCTACTTTTTGTAAAAAAACTAACCGTAAGCGGAATCATCGGGAACACGCAAGGCGTGAGTAAGGCGAACAATCCACCCAAGAAACCAAGGATAAATATTCTAAAAATGCCTAAATCAGATGTTTTTATGCTATCAAAACCACAATTTCCTTTTGGCGTATCGACATTAATTTCACGTTTGCTATCGAAACTGCCTTTGCAATTTGGATCATCGTTGGTAGCTGCAATCGGTACAACTGGTGTGTTGCCATTATCCGAAGCGAGATTGAACGAAAATTCGACATCGCGTGGAGGCAAACAAGTTTTGTCGTTGCAAGCCATATACGTCACATAACCTTTTACGGGCTGAGATACATCTGTTACTTTTATGGTTTGCGAAAAGGTCACTTCGTCCTTAAATTTTTTCACTTTTACATGAAAAGTGTTATCCATACCTTCTATTACGTGACCTTCTTCTTTGGCAGCGCCTTGCAGCGTCACGTTTGGATTTTTTGCAAACGATAACTCAGTTGGCAATGGGCCATCGCCTTTTTGGAACAACGAATAGGTATAATAACCTTTGTCGATAGCGGCTTTACAAAGGATTTCGTAAGTATCTGCGCCTAATTTTTTGGATTCAAATGTCCATTTTAGAGGCGCACCAGTATTGGTACTTGGACTTGTGGCCGTGGTTGTGCTTGGTATTACGGCTGGAATAGGCGTTGCTTTTGTCGTCGGTGGAGTAGTAACAGGTGTTGTTACATTCGTTGTAGGCTTCGTTGCAGCCGCTGTTGGGATTACGAATGCAAAATCAACATCTTTGGGTGGCAAACAAGACTTGTCGTTGCAAGCCATAAAAGAAAGATAGCCTTTTATGGGTTTAGTGGCGTCTAATACTTTTACCTTTTGGGTAAAAATAGCCTTGTGCGAAAACTGTGCGATGTTCATAGAAAATACTGGCGAAAATTCTGTTTTCTTTTCGCCGCTTTCCGCTACATTACCTATACGCTTAAAATGCGCGCCGTCACTAAACTCAAACACAGTTGCTCTTGGGCCATTGTCATTTTCTAAAAATTGTGAATAGGTATGATAGCCTTCATCAAGCGTTGCGGTAGAAACGAGGTTATATTCATCATTTCCGAGTGCATTGATGGCAAATGCCCATTTTACTGGGTTTTGCGCCATCAAAAAAGTGTTGATAAAAAGGCTTATTAAAATAAATATTTTTTTCATTTTTAAATTATTAATACAGATAGACATTGAAAATTGACTACAAAAGTAATGACCTCCCTAAATCCCTCCAAAGGAGGGATTTCCCAACGTAACAGCAAACTTTTGACGTAATAATTATATTTTATTCAAAAAATTACTAATAGCTAGGTTTTTATGAAAATTGACTACAAAAGTAATTAAATATTACGAATAATTGGAGATTGACGCGCTTAATTTCGATGAATTGTCATTATACAGACGTTCAATTTTTATTTGCTTTTTTTTAAATTGATCATTTATAAAGACAAAAAATATAAAAAAGCCTTGCTTTCAAACGAAAACAAGGCTTTTTTATTTTAAAAACATTGAAAATGCGAAAAATTAATCAAAAGCTAAGTACGGAATCATTTTATCGACGGTGGTGGCTGGCACGCCAATCACTTTTTTGAGGTCTTCGGCAGACTTGAATGCGCCATGTTGCTCTCTATAATTGATGATTAATTTGGCATCGGTATAGCGAATATATGGATGTCGTAGCTCGTTTACGGCTACATTATTGACGTGTAATTTGCGTAATATAGGCGAAATTTGCAAACTCGGTTTTATCTTCTGGAAAGTAGAATCTTGTAAACCATACACTTCTTTTAGCTGCTCTACGTTCGCAAATCCACCAAGGTTGTCGCGATATTTTATGAT